>PMJE01000312.1 GCA_003157315.1 Myxococcales bacterium
ATTGCCGCCGGTAACAGGCGATCCGCCGGTCACACTCCCACCCGCGCCCGTGACGCCACCCGAACCTGGCGCACCCGCGGTCGGGGCGGGCGCCCCCGCGGTCGAGCTGCAGCCTTGCAGCAAGGTCATGCCGCCCACAAGGAGAAGAGCCACACACCCTCGCACAAGAGCTTCCATCGCTTCCCGGGTTCTGGTTCGCATTTCAGCCTCCGTGATGTCGCGGAAAATCGCTACAGCACTAGGAGGGGCGCGCCAGCTCGGAATCGGGTTTGAAAATGTTATGTATCGTGTCCATCCCGCTGGCCAGCGCGACCGCGGTCAGCAGGCGCCGCCCGTCTTCTCGATACGGGATCTATCCCCCCTGCAGGATGAGCGGGAAGCTGGTTGCATACTCTTCCGAGTTGGCCGGAAATCGCCAGTGTCGGATGGCGTCCTTGATGCAGGTGTCGATGATCAGAAAATCCGAAGGACCATGAACCTGCACGTGCCGCACGGTACCGTTCTCACCGACCGACACTGTGATGTCCAGCCGGCCTGTGCGCAGCCGCCCATCGCGCCTCAGCGCTCGCTCGTAACAGGTCTTCAGGCCAGCTTGGTTCTCCTTGCTCCGCACGACCGCACCGATCTGCTCCTGGGAAACCTCCTTGGCCGCAGCCCCTGGCGATCCGGAACGCGAGCCGCGCGACGGGCCAGGCATCTGGACCGGCACCGGACGCTCGCTAAGACGGGATGATGGAGACGGTGCTTCGAAGGGATCTTCGCCAACCGCGGCCCTCTTTCGCGACTGGCTCGCGGAACGAATAGCGGCCGACCGCTTGGACGCGGCGCGTGCGGTGGTTCGTGCCTTGGGCGCGGCTTCCGGTCCAACCACAACCTCGTTCTGCGGTGGCGTCTCAGTCTCATCCAAGGATGGGGCCTCCGGGACGCGCACCGTACCCGGCAAGACAGGCATGGCAGCTTTTCCGCTTTCGCCCCTCCACGAGAACAAAATGACCAAGACCACAAGAACCACCACCACACTTGCCGCGCCGACATACTTGAGGTGTCGATGCCGCTGGGCCAAAGCCGCCAAGCCAGCCAGCTTGGACAAATCAGATTGGACACGTGCCCCGTCGGGCAGCGGCGTCACATTGCCGAACAGGGAACCCGCTGGCGGGGCTGGGATTGCCGGAGGGATCATTGCGCCCACCGCTGCGCGCGTGGCCGACAGGCGAGCCGGCTGGGATAGGGCCGGCGGGGAGATCGACGGCCAAGTCGCCCCTGCATGCCCATCGCCCGTGGGAGCCGCCATGGACTGCAGTGGCTTGCTAGGCAGCGGCGTCTTCTGCGCCTGGTCGAATTCGTCGTCGCTTAGGGCCCCGACAGGCGCTGTCGGCCGTGCGCTGTCCGTGCCGAGCGCCGCAACGCCTTGAGTCCTGGATGGACGCCTTTCGGGCTTTGTCGTGGGCGCCTTGTCGAATTCCGTCTCCAAAGCTGGCGTAGCGGAGGGCGAAGGAGACCCCGGGGTTGAAGGCGTCAAGCCCGGCAGGGCTGGCCCTTTCTTCAGCGACAGCCCACCGGGCAGTGGCTGGGAGGCAGAAACCCGACGTTGCGCCAGCTCTGGGCCAGGGCCTCCAGCCGACAAAGGTTTGGCGCCCGGCCCAGGACCTGCCGACGGCGCCTTGGGGCCTGAGCCAGGAATGGGTGGCGGCGCCCGCTTGGGGCCAGAGCCAGGAATGGGTGGCGGCGCCCGCTTGAGGCCTGAGCCAGGAATCCCGGGTTGCGGCAGCTTCGGGCCAGAGCCAGAACCTCCAACCGGCGGAGGCTTTGGCCTCGACCCGGGGACCTGAAGCCGGGGAGCCGAATCGGGCAGCGAGGGCACAGGGCGACGCGCCGACGAACCGTCGCTCGGCACAGCCGGCATGGTGGATGATGCCCTGGCCGGCGATAACCTGAGTGCACTGATTTCCCGGGCAATAATGGCCACGTCCTCGGGTCGCTTCCAGCCGTCCATGCCCTCCTTCCAGACATGGACCGATTGTTCCGGCCTGAGCGACACGATGTACTTCGCCGCAGTTGTGCAGCTGAGCGGGCCTCGCTCTGCGCCGTCCACGGTCACGAACCACTCATGCGGGCGCGTGGGGGGCAGGGACGGCTTTGCTGAAGGGCGTGCGGCCGGGCCAGAGCCGGCCGCAGGCTCCTGTCGCTTGGGGAACTCCTTTGAACTGGGGACCACCGCACCGGCCTGTACCGTGATGACGTTGCTGCAGGTCTTGCAGCGGATGCGAAGGATCCGCTGTCTGACCTTCTCATCCGCTATCGAGTAGCGGGTCTGGCAGCGATCGCAGACGAACTTCATGGCAGCCTGGGAGCCCCTCGGCCCATGAGGGTAGCACAGCCTGACTTGGAGTCTCTCAAGATGGGAACCCTGAGAGGGTTCCCATCCCCTCCCGCGCTCTGGCTCCAGGCCTGCATCAGCAGGCCGTGGGCTAAGCCCGCCTTCGCCTACGCGATCTCTCAAGATGGGAACCCTGAGAGGGTTCCCATCCCCTCCCGCGCTCTGGCTCCGGCGGGCTAAGCCCGCCTTCGCCTACGCGATCTTACCAGCTAGTAGGCTCAGCGAAGCAGCCACACCAGTCCAGCAGCGGCAGCAGCGAGAAACACAACGACGAACACTATCGCCCCAAGCGGCGGCGACTTGGGCACTTTGACCTCTGTGGTGACCGCTCGCTTGGCACGGGCGACGCGCTCCATAAGAGGCGTCTGCCGCGGAGGTGACGCTTGTTGGACCGTCGGGGGAGCCGCAACTGCGGAGCGCAAGTCGTCGGGCAAGATGGGAGTCTGCACCACACCAGATCCAGCCATATCCCCGGTGTCGGTGGCGACCGGCGCAGCGCTGTCCCGTCCGGGAGACTCCTTGGGCACTGGCAAATGGTCGTCAGAGTCTGCTGGCTCGCGAGCGTCGACCTCCAGGACTGACCCAGCGGCGCGCAAGGCCCTGGCCAGTGCCGCGCCCGGGCCGTCAGCCGCTGCCTGATCGAAGTCGAGAGCATCAGCATCTCCGCGGCCGCCATCCTCATCTCCTTCGGCAAAGAGACGCGCCTGCTGGAGAGCGTCCTCGGTAATCTGCGCCTCGGCCTCAGGCGAGTAGAGTTCACGCAGATAGCGCGCCAACTGATGGTGACTGCGCATCCGGGCACCCGAATCCTGCAAGAAGTACTGCAAGGCATCAGCAAATTCATGGGCCGACTGGTAGCGGTCCTCCGGCTTCTTCTCCAGGGCACGCATCACGATCATCTCGAGGTCGGCGGGGTAGTCGTGCCGCACGAAGGTGGGCGGTGGGGGCTTCTCCTCGACGATGCGACGAACGGCGTTTTCCTTCGAGCCACGCCACAGCCGACGACCCACGGTGATTTCGTACAGGATGGTGCCCAGACTGAAAATGTCAGAGCGCCCATCTAGCGCAGCCCCCTGCGCCTGTTCGGGAGACATGTAGGATGCCTTGCCCGGACGAAGGCCCGCCTCGTCCTTGATTGCCGTCCCCTGTCGCGCGATCCCGAAATCGATGAGCTTGACCTGGCCCGAGGTGCCGATGATGACGTTGGTGGGCGAAACGTCGCGATGCACGACGTGCATAGGCTGTCCACTCTGGTCCAGCGCCTCGTTCATGTAGGCCAGCGCCCCTGCCACCTCGGCCACGATATGCGCCCCAATGTCCAGATAGAGGAGCTGCGAAACCTCGATGGCACGACGAGCGAACTCCGTCAAGGTCTTGCCGCGGATGTACTCCATGGCAATGAAGTACGTTCCCTCTTCGCTGGCGGAGTCATATATGTCGACGATGTTGGGATGGTTCAGCATCGCGGCGATGCGCGCCTCGCCCAGAAACATGTCCACCACGGCCTGATGTTCCGCCCAACGTGGCTGCAGGATCTTGAGCACCAATTCCTTGCGGAATGCGCCCGCGGCCTCGTGAGAGGCAAGGAAGATCTCCGCCATTCCGCCCGTCGCCAGATGCTCGTCCAAGGTATAGCGACCGAGCTGGGTACCTTTGAGGTTCTTCGCGCTTGCCATGCGGACTGCCGCCATTTGCCCGTGCAAGCTATCATCTCGACGGGCAAAATTCACCACCCACCTCTCGTGAACAATTTAACTGGTTCACATAGAGGCCACAGAGATGGGATGAGAAGGCCGCCACAGAGCCGGATCGGAAAGAAGAAGGGGTTGGGCTTTTACCCGGTCCGAACCCCTTCTTCTCTTCCGACCTCCGTGTCCTCCGTGCACTTTGTGTGGAATAGCTTGCTAGCCTCCCCCGTCTGGGCTGCCGGCATCGACCTCCGGATCGAACCCGATGCTGACCTTGGCTCGGCCGTTCTGGTAGAGGGTCAGCGACACACTGGTGGAGTGCGTAAGGCTCACCGTGACAGAGACCTCATCGCTGATCCACGAGGGCACGGTGCTCTTCGTCACCTTGTCACAGGTTTGCGAATAGGCCGCGGCCTGGAACACGACCGCGCCGATGGGCAAGCCCGAGAATGATTCGCTCACGCTCTGGCCCTCGGTGACGTCGAGATCGCGCTCGACCTGCCGGCTGGTGCCGGTCGCGGTGATGTGCAAGCAGGCGACATCCGCGGGCACGTCCTCGATGTGGAGCGAGACCTGTTCCACCGGCTGTGCCCCGCCAGAATTGCCGTCGCACCCCAGCAGGTAGAAGAGTGACAGCGTAAGCAAGGGAACGATTGAGCGAACGAGTCGAGAGATTGGATTCATGTTCGAGCCTCCTTGAAAGACGTTGACGGACGCCAGTGTTGTCGGCAGGCCGGCCGCCAAGTTGCTTGCCGATCGACGAAAAGCAATGCCGGCACGTTCCTTGCGTTGACTCACGCCCCCCGGCGGAATAGCTTGCGGTGCCATGAAGTTCGTCGATGAACCGCTGTCCGTGACCGACCCCAAGGTCCTGGAGCTTATACGTGCCGAGGAGCGCCGCCAGGCCGACAAGATCCGGCTGATTCCGTCGGAAAACTACGTCTCGCGCGCTGTGCTCGAGGCCACTGGCTCCGTCTTCACCAACAAATACAGTGAAGGCTACGCCGGCAAGCGTTACTACGAAGGTCAGCAATTCGTTGACCCGCTGGAGACGCTGGCCCAGGAGCGCGCCTGCTCGCTCTTTGGCGCGGAGCACGCCAACGTACAGCCGTACTCTGGCTCGCCGGCCAATCTGGCCGTGTACTTCGCTTTCCTCAAGCCTGGCGACAAGGTCATGGGCTTGGCCTTGCCCATGGGAGGGCACCTGACCCACGGCTGGAACGTGTCCATCACCGGCCGCTACTTCCAGTCTGTCCAATATGGCGTGCGCAAGGACACCGGCCGCATCGACCTCGACGAGGTGCGGGACCTGGCTCGCCGCGAACGGCCCCAGTTGTTGTGGGCCGGCGGCACCGCCTACTCTCGGCTTTGGGACTTTGCCGCCATGGCCGAGATTGCGCGTGAGGTAGGCGCCCGCTTCGCGGTGGACATGGCACATATCGCTGGCCTGGTCGCGGGCGGCGCCCATCCTTCGCCGGTTCCCCACGCCGACGTGATCACCACCACGACCCACAAGACCCTGCGCGGTCCGCGCGGCGGCATGATTCTGTGCCGATCAGCCCATGCGGCGGCGCTGGACAAGGCCGTGTTTCCCGGCCTGCAGGGCGGACCGCATGATCACACGACCGCCGGGATCGCGGTCGCCTTGCATGAAGCCTCACAGCCAGCCTTCCGCGAGTACGCGCAGAACGTAGTCAAGAATGCTGCGGCGCTGGCCGCCGAATTGATGGCGCGTGGCTACCACGTGGTTTCGGGCGGCACCGACAACCATCTCATCCTGGTCGACCTGACCAGCAAGAACATCACAGGAAAAATCGCGGCCAAGGCTCTCGACAAGGCGGGCATCGAACTCAACTACAACTCGGTGCCCTACGACACGCGCAAGCCGTTCGATCCGTCCGGTATCCGACTCGGCTCACCCTCGGTCACCAGCCGCGGCATGGAACCCAACGAGATGAAACAGATCGCGACCTGGATGGATCGCGTGATGTCCGACCCGAGCGACGAGAACGCAGCCCGCGTCGCGGCCGAGGTACGCGAGCTAACCAACCGCTTCCCAGCCCCTGGGATCTCGGTGAAGGGATGACAGCCATGGCATCAGGTCGCCCGGTTCGCTCCTCTATCCTCTTGGCTATTGCCCTGCTCGCCGCCGCCGTCTGGGCGCCCGCCGCGCGCGCCGAGGTCTTCGAGTTGCTCGACAAGACCAAGATGAGCGGCAAGCTCGTCCACTACTATGACGGCGTCTTCAGCGTGGAAACCCAAGGGCAGACCGTCAAGGTCCCCAAGGAAAAGATCAAGAGCATCTCCTTCCAGCTTCCCCCCGCGCGGGCGGAATTCTCCACGCCCGAAAAAACCTTTGAGCGGTGGCGCAAGGCCCTGGTCGAGGGCAACATGGAGAAAGTGATCGACTGCTACGGCCTGATGTACCAGGGCATGCTGGCCACGCAAATGGGCCAGGCGACTGAGGGCCTGAAGAAGATGCAAAAGGAAGTCGAGGGCACCAAGTTCAGCATCAAGAGCTCTGCGGTGAAGGGAGATACCGCCACTCTGAAGATTGCACGCCAGAAAGGCGACGAGTCGGATACCGGCGACGTGGTCTTCGTGCGCGAGAACGGCGAGTGGAAGATGCTGCCGCCGCAGCCGTGAGCCGCCCGCCGCATGAAACAGCGTCGTCTCCTTCCGCCAGCGTCGATTGCGGCAGCGGCTATCGTGATCGGGCTGTCAAGCCACGCCTTGGCCACGACCAATCTGGATCCGTTTGCCCGCAACACGCGGCCCAATGCCTTGTCACTCTTCCGCACGGCGCAGGCCGAGGCAGAGCCGACGCCGGACGAGGCTGGGCCGGCGGCGAAGCAGGACTCGGAAGCCGGATCCGCCGCGGCCACCCCCTCCGGGGGCTTCGGGACGGACACCTCGCAGCCCCCGCGCGCTTCGCGCGCGCCCGTCGCGGCCACGACCACGGGAATAGCTTGTAGCCAAGACGTGGAGTGCCCGGCGGAGACCATTTGCGAACAGGGCGTCTGTCGCTCCTTTGAACGGGCCTTCAATCTCCTGCTCTTCCGCAAGGAAGGCGCGACCCTCAACTTCATTCCCCTCTACTGGTCGCGCCGGGGCAACCCGGGCTACCGCGTGCTCGCCCCCTTGTACTGGCACTTCTGGAGCCCTGACTCCCGTGCGCAGATCGCTTTTCCCTTCTACTGGCGAATCGAGGACCATCTCAAGCAGCGCGTGGTCACCGTGGCCGGGCTCTACTCGCAGACCCGACAGCCTGATGCGCGCTCGTGGGCGGTCTGGCCGTTCTTCTACACCTCGACCAAGTTCGGCTGGGCTGCGCCGATGCTGGGCTCGTTCACCATCGGGGATCCCGACAAAGGTCGCGCCTTCGGCCTGCTCAGTTTCCTCTACTTTTGGAAACGGTCAGCTGATAGCAAGTTCGACGTCTGTCCCCTCTTCGTTTCTTCGCGTTCAAAAGGGTCAGCCTTTACCTACGCTCTGCCGCTCAATTTCTACTGGCGCAACGGGCATGAGGCGACCTTGCTCATCGTGCCGGTGGGGTTTCGCCACACCGACCCCAAGGGCGGTTACTTCGGATCCTGGCTGGGCTACTCGTCGCTCGACGGCGACAACAAGACCGGCGCGTTCCTCTGGTTGTACTGGTTCGGCCGCAGCAAGGACCTCAACTACGATGTCGGCTTTCCCCTGCTCTGGTCGTTCCGTTCACCCGAGGCGAGCACCACCATCATCCCGCCGGTGTTCCACGTCCGGCGCGCCGGTTGGTCCATCGGATCCACTGCCCTGCTCGCCTGGTGGGGACGCGACCGGGACAAAGGCTCGAACTGGCAGCTCATCTTGCCGCTCTTTCTCGGAAGCCGCGCAGATCACGGAAAGACCGCCCTGTATCTTTCGCCCCTCGGCGGATATCGCCGCGACGACAACGCGGGCTCGCACGGCCTGACCTGGCTGGCGCCGCCTATCCTGCGCTGGCACGATCGGCAGAGCGAACTGGATGCCTACCTCCTGCTCTATTGGCGCTATCGCGACATTGCTGCGGACGCCACCACCACGGTAGTCGGCCCCTACTACCAACGCCTCGATCCGGGCGGGATGACGCGCGTGGTTTTCCCGCTCTTCTGGTATTTCCACGATCGGGCCGCGACCGCGACCGCGCACAGCTTCATTCCCCTGTATTTTCACCGCCATTCCCCGGGCGAGAGCACCACCGCGGTCGGCATTTTCCCGTTGTGGGCCTATCACCGCCACTTCTCCGACGGCGGCAGCAGCGGGGGACTTTTTCCCTTCATCTTCTTCGGCCAGCGCGGTGAGCGCAGCCACCTGGTCGTGGCTCCGCTGCTCTGGCATTTCCGCGACCAGTTCTCCAGCAGCACGCTGGCCTTCCCGCTCTGGTACCACGCAAGCGCCGCCGAGAGCTCAAGCACCGGCATTTTGCCGCTGCTTTTCTTCGCGGGTCGCGACCACGAGGCCAGCTACCACATCCAGATTCCGCTGCTCTGGCATTTCGCCGATTCCGGTCGCGGAACCTCCACTACCATAGCCCCTCTCTTCTTCCGCGACGTGGATCGCACCGGCTCGTCAGCGGGGATCGTGCCTCTGCTTTTCTGGGGCGGGGGCAGCCAACGCAGTCACTTCGTTGTCTTTCCGCTCTTCTGGCGGTTTCGCGACGCCGCTGCTGACCGCACCACGACTGCGGTGGGTACCTACCTGCATCGCAGTTGGGGTGGCGAGACCACCGATGCTCTATTCCCACTTTTCCACTACCGGCGCGGGGCACGGCCGGGGGGCCAGGATGAAACCAGCTTCACCCTCTTTCCCTTTGCGCACTATCGCCGTGACAGCCAGAGCACCCTGTTCGCCTCTCCCTTGGCGGCCTGGATCCGCCGCCCGGGCCTGCAAGCCGGCTTCGTCCTGCCCTATTTCTGGTACCGCAGCGACACGGTGCAAGCTCGCGCTGTGCCTCTGCTCTACCTTGACCACTACTTCCGGGGCTCGGGCCAGCGCACGCGCATGTTCGGGCCCTATCTCATGGTTGATGGCCCGGGCGTGACGACACGGGTGCTTTTCCCCTTGTATGCGCGTTATCAGGAACCGGGAGACACCGGCACCTACGTCTTCCCCCTCTACTTCGGCCGCCGCAGCGCTGACGGCTACCGACTGGACAGTTTCCTTCCCTTCTTCTGGTCAAGCCACGATCAGGACCACCGCACCCTCGCGGTCGGGCCTTGGTTCCGCACCCAGAACGACCAGCAGCACAGCCACGCCTCGGGCCTGGTCCCCTTGTTTGTCTCGGCCGACAGTCCCAAGCGCCACCTGCTGGTGACACCGCTCTTCGTCTACCACCGTAACTATGAGACCCAAACCAGCCACGTGCTCTCGCCGCTCTACTACCAAGCGAGCAGACCCGACGGGAGCATCCGCAGCTTGTTCCCGCTGTGGTGGCAGGGCCATCAGGGCAGCAAGAGCTACGCCATGCTCATGCCGCTCTACTGGCATTTTGCCAACAGCGCAGAGCAAAGCTCGTTCACCCTGGCGGGGCCCTTGTTCTGGTCGCGCCGGGGCAGTGAAACCACCCGCGGTCTTTTGCCGCTCTTCTGGTATTCGCGCGATCGCGCAAACCAGACGGGCAGCGACGCTCTCATGCCGCTGTTCTACGAGAGTCACTCACGCCTGTCGCAGACCTTCGCCACTGCTGTGTTCGGCTTTGGCAAGGCGCCCGACCGCTTGTGGTGGTACGCGGGCAACTTCGTCTGGCGCGACAACTTGAAGACCCGGTTTTGCACTTTCTTCCCGCTCTGGTTCTCGTATCGCGACAAGGTCAGCGAAACCACAACCAGGGTGATCCCACCGCTCATCTACTACGCGCATTTCAATCCCGAGCGTTCACTTTCGACCTTGCTGTTGCTCTTCTGGCATCGCAGCAACATCACATCGTCCCTCACCATGGGCCTGCCGCTCTATTACGATGTGCACGCGTACCACCAAAGCCGGGTGACCACGTTCCTGCCACTCTTCTTGCACTATCGCAACGAGGTCAGCGACCAGACCTACACCATGGTGCCACTTTTCTACCGGCGTAGCGGGCCCAACGACTCCAGCACCGTCGCGTTCCCGCTGTACTGGCGTTTCTGGAGTCAAGAACGCAGCACCACCGTGGTCTTTCCCTTCTATTTCGGTGTTCGTCGCCCGACCTGGGAGGGGACCTTCATCTTCCCCAGTATCTGGTGGAGCCGTGGCCTGGGTTCCGAGGCCGGGACCTCGCACTTCTGGTTCGTGCCGTTCTGGGAGTCGCAGGTCAAGCGACCGGGTGACTACATGTGGGAAGCCCTGCTCGGCGTGCTTGGCTGGGAACGCATCGGCCGCAACCGGTACCTCAAGGTGTTGTTCATCCCGTTCGAACTGGAGCCGGTCTCCGCCGCCAAGACTGCCTGGTACGGCCGCACACCCAAGCGCGCGGCCGAGCGCAGCGCGCGCGGGCTGAACACACAGACCTGGTGACGGCCTCGCCTGCCGATTCGCGTTCGCTCAGTACGGTCGCAGCTCACCCGCAACGAAGTTCGAGAACTGCTTGCACGGCTTGGTGTAGTCGACCACCGGAAGGCCACCGTCCGTCCCCCCTTTGATGACCGTGCCGGTGCAGTCGGGCATCACCGCAACCGGAACCACCCGCCCTCCGGCTGGAATCGAAGCGGCGCCCCCTGCGCCATGAGCGCCCTGCAGTGAAAAGCGCATGCCCGAGCCGTCGAGCGGAGTCACCTTCCAGCGCCGGTTGATTCCCGAGACTCCGACCACAGCCGACACCACGACCTCATCGTTCGCCTGTAGGGCCACGCCGCCCAGGCCTACCAGCGGAGCCGAAGTGTCAATCTCGACTGGATCTGAGAGCACAACCCCCGTCACAGGTTTGAAGTCTGAACACGCCGTGCTCAACGGGGTGGCCACGACACAGATACGGATGGGGCGCGAAACCTGCTTGTTGCCCAGTGTGTCGCTGGCCGTCGCGGCCAGGCACGCCCAGCCGTCCTTGAGGTTGTTGGAAGCATCGAACTGGTGGCCGGCGCATTGCAGGCCATCGTTCACGATCGGCCCGATGGTGTAGACCGACGGCAAACTGCTGACATAGGAGAGAACCTCAGTCATTGAATAGCAGTGGTCCGTCGAGTCCGTGGGATCATACTGAGCCTTGCTGAGATTGAAAGTGGTCCCGCAGAAGGAACCTGGGTCAGGGGGCGAGTCAACACCCGTCGTACAGGGGGCGTTGGGTTCGGGGCTGAAGTCGGCTCCACGGTGCGGTGAAATGGGCAACATGTTCACGACCTGCGCGTCGGTGTCGGTCTGTGGCTTCGTGGTGGGCGTCAACTCAGGGTTTATGTCGTCGCATAAACCGTCGGGCGGGTCACTGGTATCCACCACCAAGGGCCGCGAGGTATTGCTGAGAATGAACAACTGGACGTTGCCTTGATCCACACCGCCGATGGGCACGAAGTCAGGGATTCCGGTCAGCGGCGTGTTGCCATTGTCTTCCGCGAGGACGCGAACGTCGAAGAGCTGTGTGACCAGGTCGCCGTCGTCTGCCGCGTCCGGGCCGACTGGATCAAAGAGCCAGCTACAGTGCCCCCCGCTGTCAACTCTTCGCAACATCGGAGGATCCAGGTCAATGGTGGGCGGCGTGTTGTCGAGCGCTAGCTCGTAGCTGACGGTCGACTCATTTCCCAGAACATCCCGTGCGCGAAAAGAGATGGTGGGGAAGATCTGATAGGAGGGCAGCTTGGTCGTGTCAAAGAGGTTCGAGTAGAAAGAGCCGCCCCCAGTCGTCTGCAGGACCAGCGTGACCGAGAAGGTCTGGTCGCCGTTGCCCACCACCGCCACGACCGAGGACGAGTCCACCCCGGCTGGATCCTTGACCGTCGCGCTGATGGTAGTCACGCTCCCAATCATTGTGCCGAGGGCAGGCACCGTGGAGGTGATGTCAGGCCCTTTGTCGTCACTTACGAAGTGACGCAGGACCACCATCTCAGTTCCATTCACGTCGTAGGCGCGGAAGGTGACCAGCTGATCATTCTCCAGGGGCGGAGAGAAGCTGTTGAAGTCGATGGTGCCCTTGTACACGCCCGGGCTGGTCTGGGTCAGCGGGACCGCATCTCCCTGCCCCACCGCCATGGTGACCAGGGTGATGGCAAACACCGGCTGGGTAACGTCGACCTCGACCGGCGCCGAGCCCTTGTAGTATCCGCCTTCGGTTGGAGACTTGACGTCGACTATCGGCCCGGTATCAACCCACAACGCAACGTCGGCGCTTGCCGAGGCACCACCCACCGTGGTGGCAGTCATGACCAGGTCGTAAGAGCCAGTGGGGACACTGGTAAGATCGAGGGGAACACCGGAAAAGATGAAACGCGTGATGTTCGACTCGGGAGCCGAATCCGTCTCGGACCTGGCCGGCTTCACCGTCGCCACCGTGGTGCCGGTTGCCGGATCCTTCAGCAACCCAATCACCGACGACACATCGTCGGTCCGCATATCCCCCGAATTCGAAACGACCGTCACCATGACCGTCGGCTTGGGCCCGTAGCTGGATGGAACAATCAAGGCGTCAGAGACGCCGCCATCCCCGGGCGGGACCAACGACGCTGTGTCGATGATCACGGTGATCGACGGCGCCAAGGATGCTGCATCGACAGCATCTCCCGCCGCATCCCCGCTCGCAGCGCTGGCGTCTGTGCCGTCAGCGACGCCCCCGTCCACCGCTGGGTTGGCCTCGCCTGCGCCGTCAAGGGCGTGTTCCACGGCGGCGTCAACCTTTACCGCCCGAATGACGCCGGTGTCGTAGAGCGGATAGGGTGGCGAGGGCGATCCCTGGTCAGAGCCATTTCCACACCCAGCAAGCGTCAGTGACGCAGCCAGGCCGAGAAGAAACCATCGGGAATCAAGTGATGCTCTCATGTGCCGCCCTCTCCATCATAGGTTCGGACGAGGCGAATCAACTATTTAGCCTCGGCTGGCGGTTTTGCAGCCTCTGCCTCGTCAGGCGCGGCGGCCGCCCGGCCCTTGCCCTTCTTGGACTTCGCTTTGCCTTTCTCTTCGGCTTGCACGCCATCACCGTTGCCCGAGAGTGACCAACCCTCACCAGATGTGGGCCCGTGCGACGTGGAATCCGATTCGGCCGGCAGCTTCTCCTCGATAGCAGCCGGCTTGCCCGGCGGAAAGTCGAACACCAGGAATCGCGTGCCGTTGGGCCCGGCCTCCGTCCCTGGCGTGGCGCTGGCACGTTCGCGAAGGGTGATGAGGATCTCGACGTTCTCTCGACGCTGCTTGGCTGAAACGCTCTGCACCGGGGTGGGAAAGGCGCGCATGTCGAGCTTGCGTCGGTTGTTCGCCATGAAAATGCGGCACCCGCGCAGTACCACCGTCAGCGTCGAATGGCCGGCCTTGGACAAATGTCCTTCTTTCACCTCGAACTCCACCGGCCCGGTAGTCTGAAAGAAGACTCGCGACCCGGTGGCAGTGGGCTGGAAGCCCGTCCAGATGAGATAGGGTGGGCTTGCCGGCGCCTGGGGCAACGGGTTGCTCACATTGCTCCCCGGTGTAACGCCACCATACTTGCCGGCGCCCGGTGCCCCTGGTGGCGCACTGGCGCCCTGGTCGAGTGGCACCATTTCGTCGGCCTGGCCGGGCCCGGCCACTAGCAAACCTGCGCAGGCAAACAGCACCGGACGCAGAAAACTGAGAATCGCGCGCAGGTTCAGGTCCATCCCTTCTCATCATAAGCGTGGGTCGGACGATCTGGCAAATACCGAGCGCGTCAAACCCGCCCAGTATGCTGGGCTGCGGTGGACACCTCAGTCGGAGGGCGCGCGCGCCAGGGTCTGCTCGAGGATGTCCAAGTTCGGCGGTTTCGCGAGGTGCTGGTCGAATCCGGCTTCCGAGGCGCGCTGTACGTCCTCGGGCAGAGCGTATCCGCTCAGAGCCACGAGATAGGCGCCCTTGAGGGCGTCGTCGGCGCGGAAAGCGCGCGCCACATCGAAGCCGTCCATGCCGGGAAGCCCGATGTCGCAGAAGACTACCTCGGGCTTGTACTCGCGGGCTTTGGCGATGCCTGCGGGTCCATTGTAGGCGACCTCGACCTCATGCGCGCTGAACTCGAGCGCCTCGCGTAGGCTGTCGGCCGCGTCGATGTTGTCCTCGATGATGAGCACGCGCCGGCGGCCGCCCGGGACCAGTGTGCTGGAGCGCGCAGACCCATCGACCGCACCTTCCTCCAGCGCGAGCGGCAAGCGCACGACGAACTCTGCCCCTTGACCCAGCCCAGGGCTGCGCGCGGCGATGGTGCCACCGTGCAGCTCGACTAGTCCCTTTACCAGCGCTAGGCCGAGGCCCAAGCCGCCCTTGCTGCGATCGAGGGTGGCATCAGCCTGTGCGAATGGCTGGAACAGGCGCGCCAGCATCTCCTGGTCCATGCCCACCCCTGTGTCGGTAACACGAACCACCGCCTGCTTGGCCTCGCTGTCGGTGGACACGGACACACGCGTGCCGCCGCCTGGCCCGGTGAACTTGGCCGAATTTTGCAGAAGGTTGCCAACCATCTGTGCCAGCCGGTTCGAGTCTCCGTTGACAAACACGGGCTGGGAGGTGGGAGCAAGCTCGAGGTGCACCTCGTTACTCTCGAACTGGGGGCGATGGTCCTCCATTGTACGCCGCACCAGTTCGCCGAGTTCCAACCGCTGCCGCTGCAGCGGGATCTTGTTGCGCGCAATCCTCGTCACGTCGAGCAGATCGTCGACCAAGCGGGCGAGCTGCGCGACCTGCCGGCCGATCACCGCTTGGGCGCGATGCGCCTGCTCGCCGCCGGGAACCGCATGGTCAAGGATATAGAGGCTGTTGGTAATCGGCGCGAGCGGATTGCGCAGCTCGTGTGAGAGCACGGCCAGAAAATGGTTCTTGTTGATGTCCGCCTTGGCCAGCGCCTCGGCGGTCTCGCGGGATCGCGCCTCGCTTTCCTGCAGTGCCTTCTCCGCGCGCTTGCGCTCGATGATTGTCCAGGCCACATCGGCAAGGTGCGACACGATTTGCACGTCGCTGTCGTGGTAGTCGGTGGGTTTGTTACCAACCCCGACGACGGCCACGATGAGGTCCGACCGGATGATAGGCACGACCAACTCGCGCGTGATGGGGGCGTGTCCTGGGGGCAGTCCCTTGCGATGCGGGAGCGACGCGTAGTCGTTGTGAATGACCGGCCATCGCTGGCGCACGCAGTCCACCCAGACACCGGCCTCGGCGATCGGGTAGTGGGTGCCTTGCCCCGTGGCCGAGCAGAACTCTTTCATGGTTCGGGTGGACCAGGTCGCCAACGAAAGCGTGTTCTGGTCTGGCTCGACGAAGTGGCAGAAACCAATAGGGCTGTCGGTCAGCGCCCCGATCACGTCCAGCATCTCTTGCAGCAGCTCTTGCAGGGAGTGGTCTGCGGAAGAATCGAGCAGCGACAGTCGAAACCGAAGTGTCTCTTCAATCCGCCGGCGCTCGGTAATGTCGGTCAATACGGCGCGGCACTCACGGCCGCCGTCATCGGAGGCTACCGCCTCGATGTGCACCCACAGTGGCGCGCTCTTCTCTGGACCGATCGTCAGATCGCAGACTTGTTTGGCCTGGCTCTCGAATACTTTTTCGAGAAGAGCGTTGAAGGCGGGGCGATACTCAGGGGAGACGAAGAGGCCGAAGCGCGCCCCGACCAGGCGGGAGCGCTCCAGTCCCAGCAGGCGTGCCCCGGAGAGATTCACCTGGCCGATCGTCCCGTCGCCATCGAGTGTCACGTAGCCGATGGGCGCGAAGTCGTAGAGGTCGGAGTAACGTTCCACCCCCGCCTCCAGTTCTGCCCGCGCCCCCTGCAGCTCTTCGTTCTGCAGCTCCAGCTCGATCTGATGAACCTGCAGCTCGTGGACCAGACGCTGCATGTCTTCCGCNNTTCTTCATTCCGCCGCCCCCTGCACCGACTGTGTCGCCCGCAGGGTCGCCTCCAGCGTCTTGGCGGCACTGATGTCGACAAAGGTGATCACCACGCCGTCGATTCGGTTGTCGAGCGTGCGGTAGGGCATGACGCGTACCGAGAACCAGCGCCCGTCGCGGGTGGTAATCGGTTTCTCCTTGAACACCAGGCTGCGCAGCACCTC
>PMJE01000091.1 GCA_003157315.1 Myxococcales bacterium
AACGGGTGGAGCCAAAGCGGATGCGAGCGTCTCCGATAGCTATTCGCCGCCGGATGTCGCCACTGCGTCCGATGGGCCAACCGCTCCCGACAGCCAACCGCAGCTCGATGCTCAGGTGGTGCCCGATGCCCCCGTCCTCGACGGAAAGGGTGACACGGGCGTAGCACCTGATCTGGAGGCTGGTGTCATTGATACAAAGAGCACAACGTCGGGCGACGGACCTATCGATGTGGGCACTACTCAGGCTGGTTTTGATGGCGCCGTGGATGGCGGAAACAAGGGCTCGGCGGATTCGGGGACCGACGGCATGGTCGCTACGGTGGCGGCGATCTGTGATGGCGGGGCGTGCACCATCAATTTTGTTTCGGGGTCCGATTGGGCTTCTTACAGCGACGATCCCGTCAGCAATCCGAATGCTGTCGCGATCGGTCCCGCGCAACCGGTTTGCTTGAATGACGGATTGCCAGCCAACTGCCCGGTCGGCGCTCTGAGCTATGGTATATATGGGAGCGGATGGGAGGCCAGCCTGGCGTCGATACCCGGCGCGCTCTGGATTTGGGGCGCCGGGATCTCGATGAGCGATCAGGCCGCTTTGGTCCGTTTCTATTTCACCCGCACCGTTACCCTAGGCACCAACCCCAGCGGCACCTTGGGCATCGCCGCGGACGACTACGCCGAGGTCTACGTCAATGGGACGTCGGTCGGCTCGATAGGAAGCGTGACCGATTCCCCCACGGCGGCAGCCGCTCAGTCGAAATTGACGTCTTTCGATCTGACGGCGGCGCTCAAGCCGGGCTCCAACACGATCACCATCGCGGCTCAGAACGGACCTGCCTCCTTCGCTCCTGGGTGCACCTCCAGCGCTTGCGGCTATGCTCAAAATCCGGCCGGGACAGTCTTCGGCGGTTCGCTGAGCTACCAATGAACCGCCCCCGTGCTGTCCACAGGCGAGGAGCCGTCGAGACGACCGCCAAGGTGCCCGCGAAAAGGCCACGCCACTCATCGCAAGGCTGGTGATCGCGCTCAGCCTTCGCGGGTTGGCGAAGAAAGCTCGCCGGCGGCTGACAAACCGGAAGCCAGGGCAGGGAGGATGCCTTTTTGGCTGTAGATCGGCCGGACCAGCGCCCGCAGTTGGGGCAACTGCAGCGCAAACAGGCCCGCGCCGACCAGACACACAACCCCGCCGACCGTTAGGGTGGCTGGTGCGCCGATGCGGGTCGACAACGTTCCTGCCAACAAGCTGCCAAGAGGTGCCATGCCTGCGAAGGCCATTGCGTACAGGCTCATGAGCCGGCCGCGCTTGTCCTCTTCGGCGATGGTCTGCAGGATGGTATTGGAGGACGCCATGTTGACCATCATCCCGAATCCGGCAATGGCGATGAGCGGCAAGGAGAGCAACATGTGTTTGGAGAACGAGAATCCTATCAAACCCACGCCGAAACAGGCCGCAGCAAGTGGAATTCTTTTCCCCAATCCCACGACCGAGTTGCGCGCTGCCAAGTAAATCGTCCCAGTCAGTGCTCCGACGCCAGCGCAGGCCATCAAGATTCCGAGTGTCTGTGCCCCGCCACGAAGTACATCTTTGGCGAAAATTGGCATCAGCAAGGTGTAGGGCATGCCCACCAAGCTGACTAGGGCCAGCAGCAGCAGGATATTCCGGATAGGCAAAAAGCCAAATGCGTAGCGCACGCCTACCTGCAGGTCCTTCAACAGAGCCTTTTGCGAGGCCTGCGCCCGCGGAGCAACCAGGCGCATGGAAAGCAGAGCCCAAATAACCGCAATATAGCTAATACCATTGAGGAGGAAGCACATGCCTTCCCCAACCGATGAGATGAGGACTCCGGCGATGGTTGGGCCAATCAGGCGCGAGACATTGAAGACGGACGAGTTCAGGGCAATGGCATTGGGAAGATCCTCCTTGCGGTCAACCATCTCCAGGGTAAAGGCTTGCCGGGTGGGCATGTCGAAGGAGTTCACTGTGCCGGAAAAGACCGCCAGGACCATTATGTGCCAAACCTGGATAAGCCCGGTTAGCGTCAGGCAGGCCAGCGCCAAGGCCTGGAACATGGCCAGACTTTGCGTCATCACCAACACACGTCGGCGCTGCCAACGGTCAGAGAGCACGCCGGCAAGCGGCGTGAGCACGAGCATGGGGAGCTGGCCGGCGAACCCCACCATACCCAAGAGAAAAGGCGAATGAGTGATGCGGTAGACCAGCCAGCCCAGGGCGATGGTTTGCATCCAGGTTCCGATCAGGGACACGCCCTGGCCAAAGAAGAACAACCGATAATTGCGGTTGTCCAACGCGCGAAAGACTTGCCTTAGACCCGTGGTCTTGCGGGAAGGTGTTGGTGATGACACGAGCAGGGGCTCACAGCTTTCGCGGCGCAGGCAGCATACCAGGGAGAATACGCGGCCACAAACTGCTGGTGCGGTTTGACCGGTCGCAGAACATCACTTGCGCCGAGGCGTCTCAGGCCCGATCCTGGGGCCATGCAGATTCCCATAGTTCGGCTGGCGCTCGGCGATGCCGAGGTCGAAGCGACCGGTCGGGTAATCCGTTCGGGCTGGATCGCCCAGGGCCCGGAAGTGGCGGCCTTCGAGCGCGAGTTCGCGGCCGCGGTGGGCGCGCCCTGCGCGGTGGCGGTGTCGAGCTGCACGGTGGCACTGGAGCTTTGCCTGCGCGTGGCAGGCGTGCGACCCGGCGACGACGTGGCCACCGTCAGCCACAGCTTCATCGCCACCGCCAATGCGGTGGTGGCGGTGGGTGCGCGACCCATCTTCGTCGACGTTCAGCCCGACACCTACAACATGGATCCGGCTGCGCTCTCGCGCGCGCTCACCCCGCGCACGCGTGCCATTCTTTGCGTGCACCAGATTGGCTTTGCCTGTGACTTGCCCGCCATTTTGGCCATCGCGCGCTCGCGCGGTTTGCCCGTGATCGAAGACGCCGCCTGTGCCGTCGGCAGCGAGATTTGCATCGACGGCAACTGGCAACGCGTAGGCCGGCCGCACGGCCTACTGGCCTGCTTTTCGTTCCACCCGCGCAAGCTGATCACGACCGGTGACGGCGGCATGATCACCACGGCCGACGCGGCGCTGGCCGAGCGCTTGCGTTCGCTGCGCCAGCACGCGATGTGCGTGCCCAGCACGGCTCGCCACGACAGCCAGCACGTAACGCTGGAAAGTTTCTCTGAGCCGGCCTTCAATTTCCGCATGACCGACCTGCAGGCCGCAGTCGGCCGGCCACAGTTGGCGCGCCTGCCCGCCATGATCGCCGAGCGCCGCGCGCTGGCGGCTCGCTACAACGAGGCGTTGGTCGACCACCCTTTGCTGGCGCCGCCGACCGAGCCATCCTGGATGCGAAGCAACTGGCAGAGCTATCCCACAACCCTGCGACCAGGCGGGCGCATGTCACAGGTTGCGATCATGCAGTTCCTGCTCGACCGAGGGGTGGCCAGTCGGCGCGGCATCGGCAACGCTCACGCTGAACCAGCCTACGCCAAGTGTGCCTGGTCTTGTGGTCAGGAACCCTGCGATCCCGCAGCTCACGCCGCCGGCCGCTGCCTGCGCCTGCCCGTCTCGCAACACGCCCGCGACAACACCATTCTCTTGCCCCTGTTCCACGGCATGTCGCCCGCCGAGCAGGACCACGTCGTGTCCAGCCTGCGCGCCCTGCCGAGGTGACTGGGATTCGAAGGAGAGACCGACCGGCTAGCCGTCCGTCCGCAGTCGTCGTACACTGCGCTCCTCATGCTCGACATCCGACTCATCAGAGACAAACCCGACGAGGTGCGCGCGGGCTTTGCCAAACTAGGATCAGCCGTTGACCTGGATGCGGTGCTGGCGCTTGACCAGGCCGTGCGCAAACTGAAGAACGATTCGCAGACCATCCAGGCTGACCAGAACCGCCTGTCGCGCGAGATTGCCAAGGCGCCCACGCCCGAGGCGCGGGAGGAAGCCAAGGCCAAGGGCGCGGCGCTCAAGCAGAAGATCGAATCGATGGCCGCCGATTTGGCCCAGCAGGAGTTGGCGCTGGACGAAAGACTGCTTGAGCTGCCCAACCTGCCCCACCCTTCGGTTCCCGTGGGCAAAGACGACAGCGAAAACCGTGTGATTCGTGAAGAAGGAGTGAAGCGCAGTTTCGCTTTCACGCCCCAGCCGCACTGGGATTCGGGCCCGCGCTGGGGCATCCTCGACTTCGACCGCGGGGTCAAGATCTCCGGTTCACGCTTCTACATCCTCAAAGATTGGGGCGCGCGGCTGCAGCGGGCGCNNAGCTTCATGCTGGACCTGCACACCGGCCGCCACGGCTATACCGAAATCCTGCCGCCCTACATGGTCCGGCGCGAGGCCCTGGTGGGCACCGGCAATCTGCCCAAGTTCGGCGACAACCTGTACCACGACGCCATCGAGGATTTCTGGTTCATTCCCACCGCCGAGGTGCCGGTGAC
>PMJE01000062.1 GCA_003157315.1 Myxococcales bacterium
CATGCTGAACATGTTTCCGAAGTTGGCGCTGGTTGCCATGAACACATATTTGAGGGTGTTGGCAAAGGTCGCCCTGCCTTCGCGCACACCGTCCACCAAGACGCCCAGGTCCTTTTCGAGCAAGACAATGTCTGCCGCATCCTTTGCAACATCGACAGCAGTGTCGACAGAAATGCCGACATCGGCGGCGTGAAGCGCCGAGGCGTCATTGATGCCATCGCCCATGTACCCGACGACATTTCCCGCCTTCCTGAGGGCGAGAATGATGCGCTCCTTTTGATTGGGTTCGACTTCGGCGAAGACATCCACCTTCGCCACGCGATTAAGTAACGCGGCGTCACTCAATTGATAGAGTTCCGGACCAGTGAGGAATTCCGCGCTCGATAATCCCATCTTCTGGCTGAGGCTGGCGGCGACGAGGCGGCTGTCGCCCGTAATGATCTTGAGCGCGACGCCGAGGTTCTTGAGTCCGGTGATGGTCTCCATGATNNCTGGGCTTGGGCGGGTCAAAGAGAACAAGGAATCCCGAGAACGTCATACCGGCTTCGTGGTCTTTGCTGATGCGGGAGACCGCCCCCATCTCTTTGTGCGCGATGCCCAGCGTGCGGAAGCCCTTCTTGCTGAATTCCTCGAATCTGTCCTGGATCTTTGCGCGCACGGCCGCGATATCGACGACGGACCCATCTCCAGCTTGCGCCGACGTGCAGACGGCCAGCACATTCTGCAGGGCGCCCTTGGTCACCAAGAGGTGCGAGTTCTCGTGTGAAACTAGAATGCTCAATCGCTTGCGGAAGAAGTCATACGGGATTTCGTCCTCTTTTCGGTAACCGGAAAGGTCAAGCGGGTGGTGGGAGCGAATCGCCTCGTCGATCGGGTTGGTGAACCCCGTCTCATAGAAGGCATTGAGATAGGCATGAAGAAGAACCGTGTCGCTGGCAGCGCCCTCCACATTGCATGCGGATTGAACGTGCACGATTCCTTCGGTCAGGGTGCCGGTCTTGTCGGCGCAGATCACATTCATGCTGCCGAANNGGTGTCAGTCCGACTGCAAGTGCGAGCGAGAAGAGGAACGCCTCCAGGACAGGACGCGCCAGATAGACGTTGATAGCAAAGATGGCGACCACCAGCACAAGCGTGACTTCGCCGAGAAAGTAGCCAAACTGCCGTATCCCCAGTTCGAAATCCGTTTCATTCGGCCTGAGTTTCAGCCGCTCGGACACTTTGCCGAATTCCGTCGTCTTGCCGGTGCCTACCACCAGTGCCGTGGCAGTGCCGCTGACCACATGGGTTCCCATCCAGAGCGCGTTTGACCGCTGACCCAGGGGTGTCTCTGCCGGCAGCAAAGCCGGGGCTTTCTCCACCGGGAATGTCTCCCCGGTGAGCATAGCTTCATCAACGAACAGGTCCTTGGATTCCAGAACCAACCCATCACCCGAAACGACATCGCCAGCATCCAGGACAACAACGTCACCCGGAACGATCTCTTCGACTGAAACTCTTTCAGAATTGCCATCCCGTAGGACCGCCGCTTTGATCCGCACGATGGAGAGGAGCTTCGCCACGGCGTTCGATGCGCCGCGCTCCTGCCAGAATCCAAGCGAGCCGCTCACGAGAACGATGAACAGAATGATGAATGCATCAATCCGATCACCAAGACACAGCGACAAACCGGTTGCAAAAAGCAGGATGAGGATGATCGGACTTCCGAACTGCCTGAGCAGAAGCGACCAGACATCCGACCGTTTTGCGGGCTTCAGTCGATTCGCGCCATAGTGCGCAAGCCGCTCTTTGGCCTCGTCGCCGGTCAATCCCTTGGCCGTGGTGTGAAACTTCTGGAGCATCTCGGCGACCGAGGTGTTCCAGAAGGCCTGACGGGATCGGCTCGTCTCGTCGAGGTTGGGCGGCGTCATGTTCTCGACGCACGCGACCTAGGCGAATCGAGCTTGATGTCGGNNTCGGAGGCGCTGAGAGACCTCCCATTGCGGTCCTTTTCCGCCACCTCGCCTTGGCCATCCTCGTCAGGGGCCGCAATAGCCAAGGGACCCACCGCCTGGGGCAAAGAACTACGCACCCGCACCGCGGGCGATTCCTCTGTCCCAGTCGGGAAGTCACCGATATTTCCACCTTCCTGAGTCGCGCCAAACTCCTCCTCGGGACGGCTCTCCACAAAGGGACCACCTAGTTCCTCGGTTAGTTCCTCATCGCGACTGCCTTCCCCGATATCATCGTCAAGCGCCTGTCGCAGGTACTGTTCCCCCGAAAANNGCGTTAGACGGTATCAAGCATCTGTGCAACAAGGACTGAAGCACTTTTCGATCCACGGCCGGCACGCCAGCAGATTCGAGCACTTGCACTGCGGACCCCAGGATTCCTGATCTCCTCAATCAATATGACGTGCATTGGCGTTGACGCACGCCAGTCTGCGACGCTGCTGCCGGACAGGCCTTGCCCGAGCAGCTGGCGGACGATCTGGAGGCGATGGGCCCGACCTACGTCAAGCGCGCGTGCCATCAGAACAATGGCTAGGCCGACAACTTTTGCGCG
>PMJE01000054.1 GCA_003157315.1 Myxococcales bacterium
ACGGTGTTCGCGATGGCCTGGTTCGCCTGCGTTTGTGTCCATCCGACCAGCCCATCCATTGCGGTCGAGGTGCCCCAGTAGAGGCACCCCACCAGCACGACCATGCCGCGAGCGTCTGCGGCCTCGATGATCTTCGCCATCCGTGCCGCGTAGGTGGGGTCGATGGTGGCGTCCGGAAGGTAGCCTTTGACGTCTCCGAAGCGCGATCCCATGAGGAACACGCTGAACGTATTGATGCCGTAGGATTTGAACACGTCCAGATTTGTGATCAGCTCTTGCGTCTTGGCGTCGCTGACCAGGCCGTTCGAGAGCCGCAGGCCGATCACCTTGAACGGCTTGCCGTTGATCTGCACGTTACTGCCCGAAACGGAGAAGACGTTCTGCCCAGCCGATGCTTCGGTGGCGAACCCGGCAATTGCCAGAGAGAGCATCGATACGTGCAGTACAAACGGAAATCGCGCGGTCATCTTGGCCTCCGGGCGGCGAACCACCAGACAATTGTTCCACGGTCACACCTGCGCGCGGCCAGTCAGTAGAATCAGCCTAGCGTAGCACAGCAGCGGAATCCGAGGCGAGGGCCGACAGCAGCGCGTCGTGGGGAAACGCCGTATTGGCTACATTCCGGCATGGCCGCGCTCATGCCGAAGGAAGTTCCGCGGTCCTGGCAGCTGTCCGTCGCCCCGGCTGACCCTGTGCAGTTGTCCACCCATTCCGAGACATTCCCTATCAGATCGAAGACCCCCGCGTATCCGGGGACCGGAGACTGGCACCCGGGCATGCTCCCCACTGGTACGGTCGTGGTGTAGCTGGAGTGACCCTGGAGTTCTTCGGGCCGCCCAGCAGGGGAAGACCATTGCTAGTGACAGCCCACGGTGCCGCCGACCATTGACGTGGTGGATACACAAAGTGGTGGGCTTACAGTCGTCACAGCCTGGCACTCTTGGGCGTGGTGCAATGTTCCGCAGTCTTCTGAAGGAATCCCCACGGCGGAGCCACAGACTTGATTGGCGTCGAACGCGCAGGGCTCACTTCCGGCCATCGGCTGCTTTTGAATGGCGCCGCTACAATCGTAGTCAAAGCCGACAGAGCACGAAGCGGTCGACACGGCGAAGTATTGCGCCTGATTCGGATGCACCAGAACGTCGGCATCGCAACAGTCCCACTTGCCGTCAGCGCGTGGAGCGATGAAACCGGCCGCCAAGGCGTAGGTGGCGCCACACCACGCGGATCGAACTTGCAGACCTGGGTATCCATCCTGGTCATTGTCCAGGTAGAAGAAGGCGCACGTGCCGACCGCGCATTGATCGTCGTCGGTGCATGGCTGACCCGTCGCCAGCAAACACTTTCCACCCGTGCATTGCTGGGTCGCCGCGCACGCCGAACCCGTCCCCGAGCAGGATCCGCAATGGGCATTGTCCGTTTGCAGATTCGCGCATAGATTCGAACAAGCGGTCTCAGTTGCTGCGCATTGAACGCATTTCGAGCTGACGCAGGCAGCTCCAACTACACACTGGCTGCTGTCCGAACAACTCGAAAGGCATGCCGTGGTTCCGCAGGCAAACGGACCGCAGGGGGTGGACTGGGAGGGACCGCAAGTTCCATCCCCATCGCAAGTGGGCGTTGAATAGGCAGTCCCATTCGCGCAGGTGGCGGCACCGCAGGTAGTCTTTGTACCCGGAAAGGAGCACGAGGCACTTTGCCCGCCGCAACTTCCCGCACAAGTTCCGATGCCGCCGCACGCAGGATGACCTGGGGCAGGAGAACCAGTGACATAGCTGCACCTTCCGACCTTCCCCACAAGAGAGCATGACTCGCAGGCGCCCGTGCAAATGGAACTACAACACAGCCCATCGCTGCAATAGCCCGAAGCACAGTCAGATGGTTGCAAACAAGCAAAGCCAAGGGGCGATCCGGGCGGGGCCGTGTCTGCGGCCATGGGGACGTCGGGTGGTGCATGAGGGACGTCGGATCCAGACGACGATGCGTCGAGCATCGGCGACAGGTCGACGGCGGTGTTCGGAGCGTCTGGCGTGTGCAAAATGTCTGGACTCGCAGCATCTGACGCGGGCGGAGCCTCGGCGCCGGTCTCTGTTGCTCTTGAGCCCATGGCATCGACGTTGTTTTCTGCCGCAGTCGGGCCCATGGCGTCTACGCTGGTTTCTGCCGCGCTTGAGCCCGTGGCATCGACGTCGGTTTCTCTCTCCAGTGGGCTCGTGACGTCGGAACCCCTCTCGGAGCTGGCGGATGTATCGCCGCCTGGCTGATTCTGAGCAGCATCGCTACTACTACTCTCCCCGGCTGGGCCTTCTGCACCACCGTCCCAAGCCCCACCGTCGGTAGCCATTACGCATTGCCAAGTGGCAGTGCATACGTAGCCGGACAGGCAGGGATCCTCGGGCGAGCATACGCTCCAGTCTCGTTTCACGCAGGTAAGTCCCAGTGTCACTGGCACAACCAGCGCCAGAAACCCCAGACGTGCAAGGTCTCCGCTAGGCATCACTGAGCTTGTCGGTGGCGGGTTGAGAAAGTTGCGTGGAAAGTGGAGAGGCGAGCGGAGGCAGATAGTTCATTGTCCGCCAGCGCTGGCAGTTGCGGCCAACACGTGCCTATCGGAGCAGCAGTGCCTAGACATGTCAATAGCTTCACTTGCGGGCTTGTATTGACCAGGAAATGGTCCGAGCCTAGAAGCAGCGCGGTATGGCGCGCGGGCGTTTGCTCACCCCAACACCGACACATTTCGATAGGCGACCAGGCTCTCTCCTGTCGCCAGGGCGGGGAGACGCAAGCCAGGCTTGTCTGAAGCAAATCTGGTGCTGGCTTGCGTAGGCGGGCCGGGTTCAGCCCACAAGTCGTGGAGCGCCGCCAGTTTGAGACGCGCTGCGCATGGGCTTGCCGCTTGTTAGGGCTTGTTTTTTCGTCGACCGGATGCGCTTTTTTTGCCAAGTTTATTGTTTCCATTCCCTTACATCTAGCCGAATCTAACGTTTCTGGAGGAGCCATGAAGAAGTACCTGCTATTTGCCGCGATGTTGAGTCTGAGCGCCTGCGCTGCTGAAGGGAACGGGAACGCCCCGGGCGCTAGTGGTGGTCACACCGGTTCGGGGGGAAGTACCGGCGGGGCAGGCAGTGGCGGAACCGTTGCCTCAGGTGGATCACATAGTAGCGGCGGCACGACCAGCTCGGGTGGCACGACCAGCTCAGGCGGCACG
>PMJE01000013.1 GCA_003157315.1 Myxococcales bacterium
GACCTACCGGGCGCAGGTGAATTTCGAGAACTCAGCCTACAACCAGCCGCCTCACGTGGGATTCCAAATCAACCCCAGCATGCCCGCTCCGCCGGTGCCCGACATCTTCGTGAAGTAGGTCCGGTCGACCGTCAGAGAAGTTCTCTAGCTGCCTCTTATCGGGAAATTGCGGGCCGTCCAAAGGGCCGGCCCGCGGGGCGCGGGTGGCGGGTCGCGTAGGCAAGTGCGTGAGCGCGTTCGCGTGGGGTACGCGCGAGGCGCTGGTCGCTATCGCGACCGTTCACGCGGGCCGAGCTGCGCTGGTCGCTCACGCTGCCGCGCCCGCTGGCCGATCTGCGCTGGACCGGAGGGTCCTGCGCCGCCTCCGGCCGGGAGAAGGCCGATTGGCGATGGCCAAGGGTCTGGGGTGCCGCCCATCATTGCACTTCAAGTACAAGGGCTTTGTACTTGAAGTGCAATCGCATATGAGCGGCCAGCAGGATCGTGGCGGAGATCCTCGGTTTCCTGGGGTGAGCTCCGCTGGCACCAGGCTTGCTTTGTCCCCAGCGGCTGCGGTGGAACCCCAATCGTGCGCCGCGTCCTTCACCCTCGACTTAACCATGAACGACCCGTTGTGATAGCTTTCCGGTGCCCACTTCTCACGGTGACGAAATTGGAGGATTGAAATGTCAGCATCTCGATTGCGCGTCCCTGGCTTGATGATCACTTCATTGTGGCTCTTCGTCGGCTGCAGCGACGCGAAGAAGATCGATGTGGGTGGCGCGTGCGTACTCAACAGTGATTGCAACCAGTCTCTGGTGTGCACCTGGGGCAAGTGCCACGCTGCCTGCAAAACAACGGCTGACTGCCCCACGGGGCAAAGTTGCATCGCTGCCGCTGACCAATCGAAGGTGTGTCAGCTTCCCGTCGAAATGCATTGCGTGTACAACAGCGATTGTCAGAATCCGCTCACCTGCGCCGTGGACCAGCGGTGCCACAATCAGTGCCAGACAAGTGCCGATTGCATTTCCGGCCAAACCTGCACGACCACGAAGACCTGCGCCGAGCCGAGCCAGGTGGATTCGAAAGGCAACCTCATTCCCTCCGACGGTGGGGTCAGTGGCTCCGGTGGTACTTCGGGAGACGGTGGTTCGATCAGCCCCGATGCTCTTGCAGATCGTCCCGCCGATGTGGCAGGCAGCACCGGGGGCACGGGCGGCAGGGACGGAGCGCTGGGTGCAGGCGGTTCCACTAGTCCCAGATTTGATGCTTTCCAAGATCTTCCCGCGGACGTGTCAGTCAGCACCGGCGGTACTACCGACACCGGGGGTATCGCTAGCACGGGAGGTATCATCAGCGCCGGAGGCATGACCAACGCCGGGGGCGTCACCAGCGCCGCGGGCATCATCGGCGCCGGGGGCGTGACCGGCAGCGGCGGTGCGCCGGGTACCGGCGGTTCAACCAGTGCCACCTCTGATGCCTCCGCAAGCCTTCCCGCCGACGGCGCACCATCGACCAGCGATGCCAGCGTGAGTGACAGCGGCACCAAGACGGATGCTCCCTTGTTCATCACGAGTTTCACAATCTCCCCCAGCACCATCTCGGCTGGCAGCAGCGTCACTCTGAGCTGGGCGGCAGGCTCAGGGGCAACCTATGTTTCCATCGACAATGGCGTGGGGACAAAGCCTCTCAGCGGATCCGTGCTTGTCTTTCCCACCCAGACCACGACCTACATTCTCACTGCCACCGACGGGGCTGGCCACTTCGACACCGCACAGGCGACCGTGACCGTGCTGGCAATAGACGCATCGGTGGGCGGCGCAGGGGGCGCTGGGGGGAGCAGCGGGGCCAGCGGCAGCGGTGGCGCCGGCGGTGCTGGTGGCAGCGGTGGTGCCGGTGGCAGCGGCGGTGCCGGGGGATTTGGCGGCATCGGCGGTACCGGGGGCCACGACGGCGGGCTAGGCGGTGCTGGCGGCGGCGACGCAGGGCTACCCGTGATCAACAGCTTCGTCGCGGGGGCGCGTATTGTTACGTCCGGGGTCTATGCGCTGGATACCGGTCACGCCACCACGCTGACCGCCACGTTTTCCGCCAATGCAACAAGCGCCACGGTGGACCCCGGCTCGATATCCGTGATCAGCGGAGCCGCGGTCCCCACAGGCACCCTGACCGCGACCACGACCTATACCTTGACCGTGACCAACGCGGCTGGTTCCGTCACCAAACAACTGACTATCGACGTGCTTCCCACACCTGTCACTCTCGCCTCGGCACAGAATCCGGTGTATGCCATCGCCCTAGATTCGTCCAGCGTCTACTGGACCACCTACAGCTACGGCAGTGCCGACGGTGGCACCAACACTCCATCGCAGGGGACTGGCAGCGTGATGAAGGTCGCGACGGGGGGTGGTGACGTCACTACTCTCGCCTCTGGACAAGATGAACCAACTGCCATCGCCGTCGATACCAACAGCGTCTACTGGAATGGCTACTCAACCGATATCGGTGGCAGCCTAATGAAGCTCGCGCTGTCCGGCGGTACTCCGACTCCTCTCGCCGTTGGACTGGGGGGGGTGTCCACCCCCATCGCCGTCGATGCCAACGGCATCTACTTTGGATCGGGCTTTGGAGTGATGAAGCTCGCCTTTACGGGCGGTGCCCCCTCCACTCTCTCCGGCGGGCCGGTAGGATCTGGTGGATTTGGTGGCGTAGCTATCGATGACACCAACGTATATTCGATGGACTATCAAGGCGACGTCATGAAGGTTCCGCTGGTGGGCGGTACGCCAGTCATGCTCACCTTGGGCCCCGGGGGGGGCGGCATTCCTGGCGGCATCGTCGTCGACGCCACCAGTGTCTACTGGGCCTACTTCAACCCCGGCCCCGGAGGTGGCGCTTACGTAATGAAAACCGCGAAATAGCCACGCCGCGACCGCTTGGCGAACCACAGGCTGAGGCGTAGGCTTGTCCCTGCGGCCGCCGCCGCGGAGGCGAGCATGGACAAGGAATCACGCACGGCTCTACGCTCTCATCTCGCGCTTCGGCATCATGGTCTTCATCGCGGCCAGATCTGAGACATCGATTTCAAGCAGTATCCACCCGGGTCGACGGGCCGGCCGCCGAAGCCGCGTGGTGAAGCCTCCGGGGGCCGCCAAAGGGCGGACGGTGGCAGGATCTCCTTCGGTGTGGTGCGGGTGGATCTTTCCCAACCGACCGGGTCCGTGGTATCACTTCCGCCTGTCTCGGGTGATCTTGGCGGCAGGTTGT
>PMJE01000376.1 GCA_003157315.1 Myxococcales bacterium
ATGGGACGCGATTCCGGCTTCATCGCCGCGGCGGTGACCCTGGCCAACTCGGTGGTCGACTTCTGCCTAGTGCCCGAAATCAATTTCTCCCTGGAGGGGGAGCACGGACTGTGCAAGGCGCTGGAGCGCAAGCTGGCCCAATCCAGTCACGCGGTGATTGTGGTGGCCGAAGGGGCTGGACAATCCCTGTTCGCCGGGTCCGAGGCGAAGAAAGATGCCTCGGGCAACCTGCTCAAGCACGACATCGGGGTGTTTCTCAAGGACGAGTTGGGCCGGCACCTCAAGAAGCTGGGCCAGGACGTGTCCATCAAGTATCTCGACCCCAGCTATCACATCCGCAGTGTGGCCGCGAACTCAGCCGACGCGATCTTCTGCTACCTGCTGGCCGAAAATGCTGTACACGCGGCCATGGCGGGCATAACCGGCATTGTCATCGGCCACTGGAACAACTATTTCACCCATGTCCCCATCGAGCTGGCGATTGGCGAACGTCAAAAGATCGACCTCGACGGCGCCCTGTGGAATGGCGTGCTGAGCGCGACCCAGCAGAACGTCTTCTTCGGGATCTAGCACTACGGCGGGTGCAGCTTCTCGCAAATGGGAGTGCCGGCCACGGGCGCGCCGGCGATGAAGCGACCGCCGCGGTATTCGCCCTCGGCGACCCGCGCGCCAGACTTGTCCCACTGACTCCAGCGGCCATCAGGAACACCGGCCAAAAACTGTCCCGCAATCCACACCTTGCCGCCGGGAAACCAGGCAGAAAACGGCCCCTCTGCCCGGCCATCGCGAAACTCACAGATCTGCCGCTTCTCCTTGCCGTCGGGCTGAAACTCGATGTACTGAGCGCGCCCGCCCTCCTTGCTGTGACACCAAACGAAGTGACCGGGATTTGACTGCTTCCCGTCAAGTGACATGCCCTCGGGACAAACGCTCGGTCCAGGGTGCTTACACGCCACAGAGCCAAGACAGGCAATCGCAAGCAGAAAAAGGAGATGTCGGCACATAGAATGTGGCCTTTGCTACAAGCATCGGCAGGTTGAGCCCGGCGGTCAAGTGCCACCTGTTCGTCGCCGCCAGCCCGCGGTGAGGTTCGCGTCATGTCGAGCAACGCCACGACACCTCCGCTGGCCCACAGTTTCACCGATGGACCTTGCGTCGCAGGCAGGAGTAGCATTCCGCGTTCTCATGACGGATCGCCACGGGCGCGCTCGCACCCAACCAACTTCTCGATCTCGGGCGGCGCGGCCAGCCCCCGACTACCTGCAGATGTCAAAGATAGCGGCAATAGCGCGCGGCATCGGGGGTCTCCGCTGGCGGCTTGTCGCATTGATATTTGTTCTCGGCATCCTCCTGCGTTTGCCCATGATCGGCGGCCAGCATCGAGAAGGCGACGAGGTGATCTATATGTCCCTGGTCGGACAGCTCGACAACGGCCACGGCTACACGCTTCAGAAAAGTCTCATCGTTGAGCGGGGCATTGTTGATCGCGCTCAGTACGACAGGCCGCTTTTCCATCATCCGCCCGGCGGCATAGCGCTGTTCTGGCTTTCATACCGGATGTTCGGCGAAAGCGGATTTCCGCTGGTCCAAATAGGCTGCTTCGCACTCTTCTTCTGCAGCATGTTGTTTCTCGCCCACGTTCTAGAGATCACAAAGTCCGATACCGGGCTGCTTCTCGTCGCGCTTCTCTCGTCTTTCAATCCGATCATGGCGCATGTGACGACGAAGTTTTGGCTCGACGCACCTCTCCTGGCTTTCGCGACACTCGGCTCCGCGCTGTTCCTTCATTCCCTCAAGAAGAAGAATCTCGCCATCGCCGTCGCGGCCGGAATAGTCGTCGGCTACGCGAGTCTTATCAAGCTCACCGCCTTCCTGATCGTGCCCGGCATCTTTCTGGTCTGCATTGCAACTCTCCGACCGCTCAAATGGAAGACGTTTCTCGCGTGCGCGCTTTGCTTCGCCATCCCTGCGGTTATTGTGCAAACGCCGTGGGAAATATGGCAATGGATGGCGGTCGGATCTCCGTTCCCGCAATGGCCAAGCAAACCGTCAGAAACGCTTCTTCGGAGCAACCGTTACGTATACTTTGTGACGGTCGTGCGTTCGCCTTGGACCTATCTCACGACAACGCCGATGGTCGTGACAACTATCATTCCTTCAGTGGCGCTGTTGCTGCTTTCCTATGTTCGCAGAAAAGACGATGGCAACGTGAACTCTGGTGCTGCTCATCTGTCAACGTCATACGTCCGCGCCGCAGCCTCGGCGTGCCTGCTGTGGATGTCGATAGTAATTGCGTTCAACATGGCGCTCGGGTTTGCGGGCTACTCAATACTGCTGCGCTATCTCATCCTGCTAACGCCCGCATCGGTTCTCCTGCCGTCCCTACTTGTTCCTCACTGTATAGGACTGCGCTCGCACAAGGGGCCATTTGCCACCAAGTTTGGACTGTTTCTACTCGTCTGCTCCGCGGTTGGAATACTCGCGGAAGTCGCGACGGGAATCAACGCGGCTCTGCACGTTGAGCGCGCATTGATAGTCCCCTTTACTGGACTGTGAGTGAGGCAAGCCGCGGCGACGGAAAGCTGACTGGCGCTTGCGCCTCGTGCCCGCAGCGCCAGGAGTGCTCAGGCGGCTGCCCTGAGATCCTGCTTCATGTGCAAGGCGCGCACCTAGAACGAGTACTGCTATCGCCACATCGAGGAGCGCCGCATTCTCGCCGAGGCGTTGGGCGATGCCTGAACCCGGGCCGCTCCGCTACTACATCCGCACCCTCGAAGTCGCCGAGGTCTTGGCATGCGCGTAGCCCACCAACAGGCCCCGATTGACTTCTGCGTAGGCGCGACGGAACATCACCCCATGGGCATGTCGCTTCCCGATCCGATTGAGATCTGCCTTGAGGAACTTGATGATGCGAGCGACGCGGAGCCGTATGTGCGCTGTGTTGCGGTGGCTGGAGGCTGCCCGGGACTTTGTTTTTCGCCGACGGGCGAGGTTCTCTGGCGTTTGAATGAAACTGCCTTGGCCGAGATCTGGGTGTCGCTCGACGGCAGGCTTATGTTTTTCCGCAAGAGCCCGCAGGGACAAGTGTCGCTCACCCGAGTGGAGCGGCATCTTGAGTTGCCGCTCGGCAAGCCGGTAATCGTGCTTGGCGGCGACGAGATCAGCGTCGCCGGTAAGCATTTTCGCGTTCATGTCCACGGCATGACTACTAGAGTCAAGCCTCCCGAGCGTCTGAAATTGCGGCGGGCACGCAACCTGGCCCTCGCCGCGGCGATAGCCATTGGGACGCTCGCTCCCGGCTGCAAACAGGGTTGTGCACCATTCATCGAAATTCGTACGCATCCACCCGCGCCGATGCCCCTTGCCAGCACCTCTGCGAGCGGCAGTTCCACGGATGCGGGGACGGATTCAGCCGCAAGTGCAGGCGTCGCGAATGGCGCAGCCTCCGATGCAGGAGCTCCGAACGCCGGTCGTACAAGACGAGTCCCAGCGACTCATATGAAAGGCGTCCGGGCCACGCCGCCCATCAAGATCCGCAACGATCCACCGTTCAGCCTCTAGGACGGACCCCGATTGACTTAAGCCCAGGCGCGACGGAACATCACCCCATGGGCACGTCACCTCCCGAGCCGATCGAACTTTGCCTTGAGGAACTTGATGATGCGAGCGACGCGGATCCGTACCTGCGCTGTGTTGCGGTGGCTGGGGGCTCCCCGGGTCTCTGTTTTTCTCCTGCAGGCGAGGTTCTCTGGCGTTTGAATGAAACTGCCTTGGCCGAAATCTGGGTGTCGCTGGACGGCCGACTCATGTTCTTCCGCAAAAGCCCGCAGGGCCAGGTGTCGCTCACCCGAGTGGAGCGGCATCTTGAGTTGCCTCTCGGCAAGCCGGTCATCGTGCTTGGCGGTGACGAGATCAGCGTCGCCGCCAAACGCTTTCGCGTCCATGTCCACGGTACGACTGTTGAGGTGAGACCTCCGGAGCGTCTGAAACTGCGGCGCGCACGCAACCTGGCCGTTGCAGCCGCGATGGCTCTTGGAGCGCTGACCGCCGACTGCAAACAAAGTTCCAAGGGAGGAACTACCGGCCGCAGTGCCAGGGATGCAGGGACGGAAGTCCGACCGACACCGGCCATCGAAATTCGGCATTTTCCACCCGCACCCAGTCGTCCACCCAACCCCAGGCCACCCAACCCGTCATCGAGTTCTGACGATGATTTTCGAATTCACTAGGATGGCGAATCACGCGCCTCCCTCTGGCGAGACCCGCCTCTTTCCAGCGGACAGTGTCCTATTGCCGCTTTCCAATGGCCAGCTACTAGTATCTCGCAGTCACGCGATCTTCTGTCGAATTCCCAGCGCCGAAGTTGATGCCGTGCATGCGGCGCTGCGCGACCCCTCGCGTGAGGGTGAACTTTCGCAGGAACTCGTCGCCGAGCTGACTCGCCACAGATTCGGCATGCCGGCACGCCCGGCAGCTCCTGCGACTCCCTCGGTGCAGCTTCAGCTCACCAACGAATGCAATTTGAATTGCGCCTACTGTTGCACCGATTCCGGCATTGCGCGTGCCAATGAGGTCAAGCGCGACCAATTCTTTCAGGTCGTCGATGAAGCCCGCAGCACCTTCGGCCCCGAGACGCGCTTTGGACTACTTGGCGGAGAGCCCTTCCTCGTGCCTTGGGCGATCGAGCTGGCGGAATACATTTGCGAATTGGGCTCGCCGCTTGTCATCTTCTCAAACGGCTTTCGACTCGCTGAAGCGGAACTTGCACAGCGGGTGGCGAACCTGGTAAGGCGTGGCGCCGAGCTGCGCATCAGTCTTGCTGCTGCTACGAGGGATCTCTGTGATTCGCTTTCAGGTGCGGCGCGCTTTGACCGGGCCATTGCCGCTGTCAACGCCCTCTGCCAGCTCGGAATCATGCCCTTTGTGGACGTCATGTTGATGCCCGAGGCGGTGGTCACGGCCGCGCAACAGCTTCCGAGTTTGCGCGCGCAACTCCCAGCGGGCACGCCGATCCACTTTGGCATTCTCTATCGCGGTGGCCGGGAACAGGGTGCGCATTTGTTTGGTTCGCGTCGCAGCCTGGAGACTGCCCTCGATCAAATTGCATTTGAAGCGGGCGAAGTCATCCCTGGTGATCTCAAGCAACCCATCGCCAAACGGCGCGATGGCTGCACATGCGCTCTGGGCCATCACTTGAACGTGCGTAGTGACGGCGCCCTGTTTGGTTGTTTCAAGATGGTTGAACGCATCGGGGATCTCGCGACTCACTCGTTTGCCGATTTGGCCCGGGGCGCCCAGTCACGCGCACGCCCTGCCCACGTACTGCCGTACTGTCGGGACTGTGCGCTTGTCTCGCTTTGCGGGGGCGGTTGTCGAACCGAGAACCTCGAAATCACCGGCGATGCCGAGACGCCCGCGTGTGGAGGCTGGCGCGTCCGACTGAGCGCCGAGCTGCTCGCCGAAGATCGTCCCTACGCGCTGGAATGGCCGGTCGCGCACCTGCTGGCGGAGGCCCGCGCGCGTGCCATTGCCACGCCGAGCGACCTGTCCGTGCCCAACCAGCAATAGTGGCTTTGCGGGTACTCCTACGAAGAGCCTTGCGTCCGTGGCCCGGGCACCACCCGTCACCTCGTTCTTTGTTCGAGCAACCAGCTCCGGGAAGCGAATTGGCGAAGCACGCCTTTCAAGTTGTCGCTGTTCACAGGGAGGGTTTCGCAGAAGTTGTCCCTCCATGCAAGGACATTGGTAGCACTGCTAAGTACGGAGCGTGTACGTGGGAACGACGCTCAGATGCCTTGGAGGAATTCCTCCGTGTGCGTGCTGGGGGTTGATGGGCTGTCCTTGTGTCCGGAGGTGACGGCACCCGACGGGTTCGGATTCAGCAAACGGCCGACGAACAAGACCGCGCCTGTCGGTTTGTGCCGAATCAGGAACAAGAACGGATGATCAGCGCGAAAAACCGGCGGCGGGGGTGGCAGCGATCTGGCGACCATGTGGACCGCCGTGGCGGCGGCGGCCTCGGTGCCTTCCTCGTTGACTTCGACAAACGCCTTGTGGACGATTTGCCCAATCCATATGCTCCCGGGCCTGCCGCCCATTCCGCTGAAATCGGCTTTGCCCTCCTGGAAAGCGTCCTTCACTCCCAGACGCTGGAACGTGGGTGTCAGATTGTACTCCGTCGCCACCTTGAACTTCGGAAGATACAGCTCAACCTCCTGTTCCCCGGACTTCTCCAGCCCAGCGATCCACGTCTTGAAATCCTCTGCGTTCAGGGATTCTTCCAACTCTGGCAGGCCGTCGATCTTCTCGGGCAAGAGCACGACCATCGAGAAGGCGTCGCCTTTGTAGGACAGCTCAACGGCCTGTAACCCGGGCATCTCCATGAGCTTGACCCTGCCCTTCCGGTACATAAACGGTGCGCTCACCTCCTTGCCCGCGCCCAATTTGAACGGCTGCTCTTGGGTCAGTGTCGGGTCGAACTGAACCAGCCAGTTCCCTTTGAAGTAGATGGCGTTGAGAATCACGGCCACGCTGTTTGGATTGAGCTCCTCAAGAATCGTGGGGATCTTGCCCTCGGTCTTGCTCTTCACCCACGCGTTGATCGGCCCCACGTCCCCAGCGTTGAACAACTCGGCGTCATAGGTGAGATGCAAGAGCGTCTTGAACTCCTCCCGTACTTCTCCGCTGGTCAGTGCCAGTCCGTTGGCGATCCGAAGCTTCACGTCCGAGCTCGCCTGGAGGTCGTGCGCCAGCTTGCGGAAGGCAGGATCCAACTTCTCTTTGGCCATGGCAAGATGCAGGGCCTGGGCCAATTCCTTCTCTGTGTTGCCCTTGGCGCCATCCTTGCACATCGCCATCGCGGTTGTGATGCTGTAGGGCGAGACAAACACGTTCTTTCCCTTTTCGGATTCCCGGAGCCGGACGTAGAGATCCCACCCGAACGCCGCGCTCCCGGCCGCCACTGACTCGACGTCAGCTTCCGGTACCGGCGACACCGCCATGGCATTTTCAGGCGAACCAGCGGTGGAACTGGTCGCGCCTCCAGTGCGGGACGGAGTCGCAGCTCTGGTCGCGCCGCTGCTCCGCGCACTTCTGCTGCCACGGCTGCACCCGACTGCAGCCACAGCCAAGAACATGGACCACACGGTCAACTTCGCGAAGACAGAACGCACGCGATTGGACATGGGACCTCCCTATCACGGCCAGGGTTTCAGCCGTACTCGCTCGACCTCGATCGGCGTCGACAAGATGGCCTGGCCCTGCCGGGCGAACCACTCCGGATCGTCGGTGGTGGCGTAGTGTCGGGTGCCGTTGCGCCAAAGCCGCCGCTCGATCTCGGGATGGCGCAGCAGCCAGTCGGCCAAGCGATCCGCGACCAGCCCGCCTTGCGCAATGATCTCCACTGCGGGCGGTACCATGCGGCGAATCGCAGGCAGCAACAACGGGTAGTGCGTGCACCCGAGCAGTATGCGGCTCGGTGGATCAGGCGCCGCAAACAGCGGATCCAAGTACTTGTGCAGAAAATACTCAGTGCCGGGTCCGGACAGCTCGCCCGCCTCAACCAGGGGAACCCACATAGGGCAGGCCTGCTGAATCAGGCGCAGCCCGGGCGCCAATTTTGCCAACTCCAGGGCATAGGATCCTGACGCCACTGTGCCCTTCGTGCCCAACACCGCCACTGTGCCCTTGGTCAGTGCCGGCGCAGTCACGCCCGGAATGGCGCCTGGGGGCAGCCCGGCCAGCGCCTCGACCGATGGCCGCACCACCCCCAGAATCCGCCGGTCAGGCCGGTGCGCGAGCAGGTGCCGTTGCTGGAGGGTGCGCAGGGCTTGCGCCGAAGCAGTGTTGCACGCCAACACCACCAAAGGACAGCCGGCATCAAAGAGAAACTCCACTGCCTCGCGGGTAAAACTGTGCACGACCTCCAAACTGCGGGGGCCATAGGGATTCCGCGCGCTGTCGCCAAGATAGAGATAGTCATACACGGGCAGCCGCTCAAGCAGCGCCGACAGCACCGTCAGCCCGCCAAAGCCAGAGTCAAAGACTCCAATCATCCTAGTCCCCCTCGTGGCGGCAGATGAAAGAAGGTGAGACATGTTTGAGCTGCAGGGGCATGGGTGCTAGCCACCCTTTTCCCGGAATTCGCCGGCCGGATGCGCGATCCGGAGTTTTCACCACAGAGGGCACAGAGAACTCAGAGGCCGGAAAGAAATGGTTCCGGATCCGGGTCTGAACCCTTCTTTCCTTCCGATCCGTCTCTGTGCTCTCCGTGCCCTCTGTGGTGAAATCCGGGGCGGACTCGCAGGACACGTTTGTGTCGTCGGCCGTCATCGCTGCGGCGATTTGAGGCATCGGTTTCCTAGTCCTCTACCAGAGACGCGTATTCATCGGAGAGCATGAACGCGACCATCTCCCGCAACGATGTCGAACTGCGCACCCGCTCTTGCCGCGCGCCCTCCTCAGTCTGCGAGCCTCCCTCTGGCTTGAGCTGTCCTGCCAGCGCCCTCAGCGCCACCAAGGGGCTGCCGCAACAGAGCAGTCCGACCCGGTCGGCGGTGTAGCGACAGCCACGCACGTAGCCTTCCAGGTCCGGCGGCCGCGTCAGCGCCTCGCCCGCGTCGACCAGCAGGTCGGCACGAATTTTCCCCGTGGGCATGAACCTAGCGATCTTCGGCTGGGACAAAAGCGACGCCCAGTTGGCTGCGCGATCATTCTCGCTGTCCTGTCCGACGGCTTCCGCCTCGGGCGCTGCCAAAGACACTGCGCGAATCACCCCGCGCAGGAGTCCGCGCAAGTTTTCGACTGAGAGGCGCGCTACCGCCAGCGTCCCTGCCCGCGCCTGCTCCAGCGCACGCCCGACGAAAAAGCGCAACTCGGCGACATCCAGGTCCTCGGCTTTCTGCCCCATGATGACCATGAGTGGCTGGGAAGCGGCAAAGGTGACGTCCGCGCCCTCGCCGCGTACCACGGCGCGCAGGGCAGGAGCCCCCAAGCGATCGCGCAGCTCTTGGAAAACCGCCTCGGCCTTGGACCCTAGCGGTGCCCCGTCAATTGGTCCGCCTCCAGCGTGGGGCACCTCAGCCAGGGCCGGTGCCAAAGCGCGCAGAACGCGGCGCAAGGCCCCTCGGCACAAGGGATGCTCGGTCGCCGACGGATTCCACGCCGCCGCGACAGCGGAGTTTTGCGTCCCCAGGTTGGCAATGCTGCCCTTCAAAGCCAAATCCGGGTCGAGAAAGAGCGCCAGATCCAGTGCCGCGCGCGCGAGGGCGGGCCGGCCGCATCGCTGTTGCAGATAGGCCGAAAGCAGCGCCAGGCCCAGATCTGCCGGGTCGCCCAGCACACCCCGAAGCGCGGCTGCGCACAAGTCAGCCTCGAATTGCAGGGGGGTTGCCATGCGCATGGACGCAAGCACCGCGTCGAGTTTCTCAAAAACCCCCCGTTCAGGCGGCAGCTTGCGCATCCCGCTCTCGCTGCCGCCCGCCGCAGCCATTCCCGGCAAGGCGGGTTTGCACGCCAGGCGGGCCAGTTCGCCCAGGCGGCGTGTGATCGGGTCCACCTCAAACTGCACCTCGTCGAGGGCGCTGCGCGCCAGTTCTTCGTCCTTGCCTGCCAGGATGGCGGCCACTGCCAGCAACAACGGGAAATCAGGCTCGCCCGATGTCGGCCGCGTGTCGGCGCGAATCAGTCCACTGCCCACCTCGGCCAAGTTGGCGAAATCTCCCCTCTGCCAATAGTAGGTCACCAAGCGAGCCAGGGTGGGGGCAAAGCTGGGATCCAGATCCGAGGACCGCAGATAGGCGTCGTTGGCCCCGTCGAGATCGCCCAGCGCGACCCGCAGAATCTCTCCCCTGCGATACAGCGCCGCAGCCCTCTCGTGTGGATCAACTAGCTTGCGGGCCAGGCGCTCACAGCTCGCCGCTGCCTCGTGATGCAGACCCAGCCGTTGGTAGGTGTCCACCAGGCATTCGAGAACTCCCGTGCGATCAGGGTCGCTGGCCAGCGCCATCTCCAAGTTCTCCCGGGCGGCCACCAGATTGCCGAGCGCGAGGTAGATTTCGCCGAGTCGGTGCCGTACGTCGGTCAAGCGCGCGACCGCATCCCGAGGCAAGAGGCGCAGCACCTCCTCCAGTTTCGCGGCGGCGCCGGCACGGTCGTTGCGCGCAAGCGCAAAACCCGCCAGCGCCTCGCGCGCACCGGCGTGATCCGGGTCCAGACGGGCCAGTTCCTGGTATGCGTTCTCCGCCTCTCGCGGGTCGCCGAACATTTCAGCCAGCTCAGCCCGGCGCAGGGCCAGCGTATCAGGAGCGATAGCGGCGGCCGCATCAGGCAGCGTGGCCAGTTGCGCGTAGGCCTTGTATGCCTTGTCCCAGTCCTGCGTACGGTAGGCCTGCTCGGCCTGCGCAGCCAGCGCGGCCGCATGGTCGGGCTGCAGCGCGACCGCCTCATCAAGCAAGGCGCGCGCCTCGTCGAGTTGGCCCCGCCCCGTGGCAAGCCGCGCCTGCACAGTGAGCTGGCCGGCGCGCGCCTGGGCTCCACTGTCGAGCGCACTGGCACGTGCCAACTCCTCCTCGGCCAAAGGAGTGTTCCCGTTCCGCTCTGCCGCCTCGGCTGAAGCCAGGTGCCGACGCGCATGACAGGAAGCAGGCAGCCCAGGCACCTTTTCCAGCAAGGCGGCCCAGGCTCGGTCGCGCTCCTGCACGTCAGGCAGCCGCCCGTATACCGCAAACAGGGACTCGGCCAGCGCCACATCGGCAGGACTGGCGGCGTGAAGCTCCTCCAGCATCGCCCGCGCTGTTTCCGTCGACACCGTGGGACGCACCACCAGCGCCGCCAGCCGTCTGTCCACCTCCTCGCGCCCGGTGCGGTCATCCTTGCGCAAGCTACGCAGGCGTTGCCAGCAGGCGATCGCGTCGATGGTATCGCCTGCCTTCTCAGCCAAGTCGGCGCGCGAAGCAAGCGCGTCTTCGGGCAGCAGGGCGCGCCCCACTGACTGCAAGAGTGCAAGCGTGGAAGCTTCGCCCTCGGGGCGGGCCAGATGCAGCCGGGCTCGCTCGACCAAGAGGGCTGCTGCCGCGGCACCGTCGGTCTCGCCGTCCACCCGCTGCAATAGCAGGGCATCCGCCTCGTCAAGCTCACCCTTCTTGGTCAGAAGTGCGCCAAGCGCCTCGATCGCAGTGCGAGAGCCGTCATCAACCAAACGCCGTAGGATGGATTCCGCTTGCGCGCGGCCGTCATCCTTCTGCGACAGCAGGCCGGCCAACTCCAGCCCGATCGCCTCGCGCTGCTTTCGCGCAAGCTCATCATTACCCTGCAGGACCGCCCACGAGCGATCGAGCAGCGCCGCCAACTCGTCGTCGCGGGATTGCTGGCGACATATCGCGGCCAGGCCTTCCAGGCCGCGCACATAGTCGGGAACTTGCTCCAGCAGCCTACGGAAAGCGGCTTCCGCTTCGTCGAGCTTGCCCATC
>PMJE01000224.1 GCA_003157315.1 Myxococcales bacterium
TCGGGTCGTTGGTTGCAATGTAGAGCTCAGCCAGGAGCCGAACGCCTTTCTGATAGTCGCCCGCTACGCAGGCAACCTTGGCCTCAGCCACGCGCTGGTCTTGCCCCGACTCCTGCGCCAGGGCCAGGCGACCCACGAGCAGGCAAAATACCAGCAATCCAAGTGTTCTCGGCATGGTCTTCCTCTTGGTCCAGGTCGCCTCTGCGTGCTACGGGGATTCTATCCTCAGTCTGGGCTACCTAGATCTTCTTCTTGAACAGATCGCCCAGCGTGCCCAGGCGTGCCGGTGCGCGAGCCGCGTCCAGATCCTCCTGCGACACCACGTCCGCACGTTCGCCCACGCCGAGAGAAATCCGACGGCGTTCTCGATCCAGAGCCAGAACCGTCACGTCCAGAGTGGCGCCCACCTTGGTCAACTCGCGCGCGTTGCGCGCGGGCCTGCCGCCTGACAACTCGCCGATGTGGACCAGACCCTCGATCCCCGGCGCCAGCTCGACAAAGGCGCCGAATGCCTCAACCCGCGTGACCCGGCCCGAAACCCTGGTTCCCGACGCGAAACGCGTAGCCACATCTTCCCAAGGATCGCGCTCCAATGCCTTGAGCGACAGCGAAATGCGCTCGGGTCGCTTGCGATCGTCGGTCTTTTCGATGCGCAAGATCTGGACCTGGAGTTGTTGGCCGAGCGTAAGGAGGTCAGCGGGACGCACCCCGCGGGAGAATCCCAGCTCGGACGCCGGCAGCATGCCCTCGACCCCGCCCAGGTCGATGAACGCGCCAAAATCCTTGAGCGCAACTACCACGCCGGGCAAAACCGCGCCTGGCACCAGCTTGGCGCGAAGTTTGTCGGCGCGCGCTCGTGTATCGGCTTCCAACAACGCGCGCCGCGAGACCACCAGGTTGTCGCCACGCCGATCCACTTCGTAGCGTGTGATGCGGAACTCCAGCTTGCGGCCCACATACGCGCTGGCATCTTCTACGTGACGCATTTCCAGCTGCGAGATGGGGCAAAAACCGCGCACGCCCGCCACCAAGACCTCGACACCGCCCTTGTTCACGCCGGTCACCGTGCCTTCCACGGCCAGGCCCAGTTGCGCCGCCTGCTGCAGCTCAGCCTTGGCCTCAGGCCCGCGTGCCACCGCAGTGCGACGCAGGACCACGCAACCGGACTTGCCCATGCTCTCCACCACCCGTGCTTCGATCTCGTCGCCGACTTTCACAGCCAGATTGCCGTCCTGGTCGCGCAACTGTGCAAGATCGATCATGCCCTCGCTCTTGCTGCCGGCTAGCTCCACAAATGCGGCCTCGCGTCCCAGCGACATGACGCGGCCACGCACCGAATCTCCCACCCGCACTTCGTGCTCAGCCCGCCGCGCATCACTGCCCTCGAACTCCTTGAGAAGTGCGGCGAAATCTTCTTCCTGGGATGGTTTCATGGGTCTCTTTCATAGCATCACGTTGGCGTCCATGCCGGCCTTGGGAGACGACGTGCGCCTGCGCGAGGGTAATTGACGAGACAACACCCTTACCGAGCGAAGGCCATATGATCTATGCTGATGTTTGGCCTAGCCGCAAGCCCCGGAGTTCAAGCGGCTGGCAGGAGTACCGATGATGAAATCAATGGGTCAGACCAAAACCCATCTGGCCGGCGTGCCCGTGCCCCTGCACGAACTCGACCAGACCCGCGAGATCCCCGCAGCGTCCGGTGAGAGCGAGAACGCACCTGGCAAAGTGCCAAGCGCAGCTCCCCAGCAGGTGATTCCCATAGAAGAGACTGTCCCGGTCCAGTCCTGCATTGAGCGCACCCTGCTCCACGAAGTCCTGCGCCAGCAGTCTGCGGAAGAAGATGAGGACCCGGACAGGGATGGCTGATGACGAAGATCCGGAGGAGAAACCTCCACGCAAGGCAGGCATCAAAAGAGTCAGGATGGATGGCAAATGCCGACGCGGATAGTGAATGATAACAACTTCCCGTCCTTGCTCAAGAGCGGGATTGTATTCGTCGATTGGTGGGCCCCCTGGTGCGGTCCGTGTCGAGTCTTTGGCCCGATCTTCGAAAAAGCGGCTGATCACAACCCCGAAGTCGTGTTCGCCAAGGTCAATGCGGAAGAACACCCGGACCTGGCGGTTTCATTTGGCATCCGGGCCATCCCCACGCTCATGATATTCCGCGACGGCATAATGGTCTTCTCGCAGGCAGGAGCGGTGGGTGAAGAAACCCTGCAGGTACTGGCCGACCGGGTAAAGGATCTGGACATGGAACAGGTGCGGGCGAAGCTCGCCGCGCACGCCAAGATGCAGAACTGAGTCCCTGAATTGTTGACAGGATCCCCTACCTGGCTTGCCTGCTACGAGCAGAAATGGCTTCCAGGGTGCGCTGCCAAAGAAAATGCGCGAGTGCCTCGACGCCAGCGTTCGGGCCGGCAATACGCACAGCCTGAAGGTGTAGCAAGATTGTGAGTTTCCGTTGCAGGGTCAGGCGCAGATCCGCATCCAATGGCTCGGCCACTGATGCCGCGATTTCCTGCAAGGAAGTCAGCACGGGTGCCAGGGCATCCTCTTCCGTGGCGGCGAGCCAAGTGAAGAGTTGCCGGGAGCGCTGTCGATATTCCTGCCGCGCTTGTTCCGCGTCGAGCAGTCCGGCACGCATGCAGGCCGCCAGACATCGCCGCGCCAATTCCAGTCGCGCTTGCAGGTGCAAGCCCAGACCGCTGGCTGTGGCGTCAGCGGCGCGCACCGTGAGGGCCACGCGGTCAGACTCAGTCGCGCCATCGCCTTCGGCTTGCAGGGCG
>PMJE01000202.1 GCA_003157315.1 Myxococcales bacterium
ACCTGTGACTAGCTCCCAGTAGACGTGAGGCTGCGCACCCGGTAGCGGGCGATCTCGCCAAACACACGCACAATTCGGCGTAGGGCCGCCTCGCGGCTCTGTCCCACCTCGCGCGCAAACGGGCGGATGGTGACGGCGGCAAAACGGCTGCCTGCCCGGCGCATCCGCTCCAGCAACTCGAAGCTGAACACAAAAGTCTCGCTTCGCACGGTGGCCAGATCGATTACGTCGAGCCAGTGCCGATGGAAGAGGTAGGAACCGTTGAAATCCACGCGCAGCCCGCCCAGGTCCCGCACCAGGAAATGGAACACAAGCGACATCAAACGGCGCCCCTCGCCCGAGGGTGGCGCGAGGTAGTCGCTGACCACAGTGGTCTCGGGCGTGGCCCAGGGCAGAAAGGTCAGCAACGACTGTGGCCGGACTTGGCGATCGGCCGGCAGGAAGGCGATGTAATCGCAACGGGCAGCGGTGTAGCCGGTGCGCAGGGATGCGCCCATGCCCTGGTTGTGCGCGTGCCGCACGACCCGCACGTCGCCCTGGTTCGCTGCCTCGGCCCGGGCGGCGGTGTCGTCGCAGGAGCCATCGTCGACCACCACGATCTCGTAGCCTGACAGCCACAGGCGGCCGACGCGCCGGCAGTCGCGCACAGCCGCCGCAATGGATGCCTCCTCGTTCCAGGCCAGCAGCACCATCGACAGGGTGTGCGGACTTTGTGGAGCCTGGATCAACTCCGCGGCTTCGCTGAGCTCAGTGACCACGAAATCCGCCCCGGCCGCTTCCAGCAATGGCACCTTGTCCATGGAATGCGCATAACCGATGGCGATGATCTGGGGTGCGGGCGCGGCCTGCCGGAATGCCAAGGCTGAGCCCATGTCCGCAGGGTGATCGCCAAGTAGAAACACGCGCTCGGCACCCGCCGCTTCGGGCGCTGAGAGAATGGCCTGCACCGGCGCCGCAGCCGGCTTGATCGATGCCGCCCCCGTGCGCGCCTGGATGGAGAAGAAGCGCCCCGGATCAATCCCCACTGTGCGCAGGGCGGCCAGAGCGCAGGAGTGATGGTTGTTGGTGTAAAGCGCGACGGGCACGCCCGACAGACGCTGTAGAAGAGAGCGCGCCCCGGAATGAATCGAGCAGTCCTGGGCACAGCGGACCTCTTCCTTGTCGATGACCGCCCAGAGCCGAGTCGCGAGACGGGCATTCGCCTCGACATCCCGTGCATCAGATTTCGCGCAGGCTGATGCAATGCCGGCGATCAAGTCGTCGCCATCGACGCTCATGCCTTCCGGGGCGAGAATGGCATTCAGTTCGCGACGTATGCGCGCAGTGTCCCAGTGAAGGTCCAGCAGGACGCCATCCATGTCCACAATGGCAACGCTAGCCGGCCCGGTCATGGTCGGGGCTCGTCTCGGTGAACGTCGTTTTGCCAGCAGAGCGACATGGGCATCAGTCTACTCCCGTCGGAGGAGCGGGCGCCACCACCCCAATCCCAGCAGCACGACGACTTCACGGCACAACTTCGCCGAGCTGGTGCGCCTCGGCGAAGGACTTCGTGACGAAAACTGCGGCGACCACGTCGGCGTGCACGCAGCGCCAGTGGGGATCGTGGGCGAGCACGGCAATCACGCGCGACAGAAGTCCGCGCTCGACCAGGATCGCGGGAATCTCGTCAGGACGCGTGGAATCGATGCCGAGCGGGGCTTCCCAACCAGCACCACGCCACAAACCGCGCAGGCCGGCCAAATAGCGCTCGAAGGTTTCAGTCGAGTTGACCTCCAGTCGCGGGTCGATGAACAGCTTGCGCTGCTCGCCCACTTGGGCAATGCACACCGCCGCTTGCCCGATATTGTAGGCGACTATTCGCTCCGGCATTCCCGGACGCGCCAGGAACGCGCACGATTCGTGCGCATACCAATGCGGGCGTTCGCCCAGGCCCACGCGACGGCCTTCGCCGGCCCATGCGTAGAGCCGGCCGGACACAACTGCCAGACCGGCCAGTGTGATGGCCACCAACCAGATCGGCTCCCTGCGACGCCGGGCGCGCGGGCGCGGGACTCGCCGCCCGCGTTGGGCTGCGGCGGCCACCGGCTTCGCCAGCCCGATCATCTCGTCGAGGTTTCCCACAGCCACCACTGCGGCCACCAGCGCAAACAAGGCGCTGTTGCGCGTCGCCTGCCACCCGAGATATGCCGAACCAGCAAAGAGCAGGGCGCGGAACGGGCTGAAACGTCCCCGCATGAGCGGCCAGATGAAGCTGGCAAGCCCGAGCGCGAGCATGAACAGGAAGGCCAGCAGATACGGGCTGCGCACTCCGGCCAGGGAGATGAAGTCGCCGATGCTCCGTAGCTCACCAATGTTCGCGCGATAGACCCCTTGCGCCCCCAGTTTGTGAAACTGCTCGATCGGCAGGCTCAAGGCAGCAAGACCGTATGGGTTGATTAAGCAGGTGACAATGGCAGTGCCGCCAGCCAGGGCAAACCTGCGCGCCAGGTGCGGCGGCCCGGCGGTCCGGTAGCGCGCGCGCTGGTAGAGCAACTCGGCCGCATAGGCCGCGATGATGAGCGGACCCAACACAAAAAAGCCGTGACTGTTCACCCACAGAAGCTGCAGCACTGGCAGCAACCACAGCCAACCCGGCCGCTCGGCCGCGCGCCCCAACACTGCAAGAAACCCCGCGAGAAACAGCAGTGAAAACAGTTCGGGCCGTTCGCAAAGACGGCCCGAAAGTACAATCAGAGCAGGAAGCCACGCGAGTACCGCTGGTCCGGTTGCGGCGCCCGGGCGCCGGGCAGCAAGGGCAAGCGCGACAATCGCCACGCCCGCGACTGCCTTGAGCAGCACCAACGCCGACACCCCGCCAATGCGATAGAGCAAGGCTAGTACGACCTGGAACAACCAGTAGATGTCGATCCAGGGGCGGCCGGCATTGGTGTAGGTGTAGATGTCGACGCGAGGTACTGCGCCGTTGTCGAGAATGAGCTGGCCAGTGCGCAGATGCCACCAGACGTCGAAATCGGCCATAGGAAAGCAGCCCAGCAGAAAGGTGAGGGCGAATAGCGCCACAAAGACAACGCCACGCCACCGATCACCTCGACCGACGGCCGCTTCACCCGAGCTTGCATCTGCTGGCATGGTTCGCCTCAGCCTGTGACAGAGGGACGATACTCCAACCAGTCAAAATCGGCAGGCACAGTGCAAGGCCGGCCCCGGCCGGTGGCATACATTCCAATCACCACACCGCAAAAATGCATGGGCCCGCGCCGCGAGATGGTCTCGGCCGATAAGGCCCGCGCGGGCACCTGGCCGAGCAGGACACGGGCGCGCCCGTTGCCAGCCAATAGCTGGTAGCGATCGGCTTCGGCGCGAATGCTGAGTTCGACTGGTCCGGCCGGAATGGGCGCGCGCCCCAACACCCGCGACACACCGCCGATGCGGCGCACCGCCACCACTTCGCGCCCGGCTCGGCCGAGTCGCACAGCCACATCGAGGTGAAAATCCTCGCGCGCCCGCACCGACAGACCCGCCTCTTCGCCCGGATGCTGGGGTGAGAAATGCAAGCGCGTCTTGCAGCTCATGACAAGATCCTGCTGGCGGCGCCCGACGAAGGCAAGCGGCCCAACCTCATCGAGGCTGGCGGATTGGCCCCACAGACGCAAATGCCCTGCCCGCTCCCCCAGCCTGACTGCGCCGCTCGGCGGATTGCGCACGTGCACCCAAACCGGGTCGAGCACCACGCCGTCGAAATCGTCGCGCACCGGCACCGAAGCAAAGAGATGCGGCGGCAACTGCGGCGCGGCCATGGCAAGCTCGACCTGTCCAGCGTTGCCAATCACCGGCCAGCCATCGTCCGAAAAGTGCACCGGCGCAAGAAAGGTTTCCCGGCCCAGGTGATGGTGCCGGCCGGAACGCGGCCGCACACCCAGAAACACGGCCCAGGTGCTGCCGTCCTCAAGAGTGACAAGGTCAGCATGCCCGGTTGCCTGAATGGGATGCCCGCGGCGGTTGCCATGGCTGAGCACCGGATTCTGCGGACAGGGCTCGAAAGGACCAAAGGGCGAATCTGCCCGTGCAGCTACCTCACAATGGCCGTAGGCAGTGCCGCCCTCGGCCGCCAACAGGTAGATGCGTCCGTGCATGGCGAAAAGGTGCGCTCCCTCGGGCCACACCCCACCCGTACCACGCCAGATCACCTGCATGGATCCCTTCAATCGGCCCTTGCCAAGATCCAGTTCGGCCTGCTCAATCACGGGATGGTCGAAGTCGGCCCCATTCCCGTCGCGCGCGTAGTACACGCGACCGCCATCGAAAAACAGCGACGGATCGAAACCGCCCTCGTCGATCCAAACTGGATCCGACCAGGGGCCCTCGGGGCGCGCAGCCGTGACCAGGAAATTTCCCCCGCCGCCCACGTGCGTGGTCACTAGGAAGAAACGACCGCGATGGTAGCGCAAGGTCGGCGCATAGATCCCGCCTGAGCTAGCGGTGGCGGTGAGGTCAAGCTGGCTTCGGCGTGCCAACACATGGCCAAGCTGCTGCCAGTGCTGAAGATCGCGGCTATGAAAAATCGGAACGCCGGGAAAATATTCGAAGCTGCTGGTGACCAAATAGAAGTCGCGCCCGACCCGGCAAATGCTGGGATCGGGATAGAATCCGGGAAGAATCGGATTGCGAAAGCTGTGGCGTCCGCGTGACGGCACGGTACTAGCCCTTGACTGCGCCCGAGGTCAGCCCGCTGATGAATTCCCTCTGCAGGGCGAAAAAGAGCACTGCGGGTGGAATCATGGCGAGAGCAGTCCCGGTCAAGAACACACCCTGATCGTGCCTGAACTCACCCAGGTACAGATTCAGCACCACTGGCAGGGTCAGCTTGTCCTGGCTGTGCAGAAACACATTGGGGGCAAAGAAGGCATTCCAGTTGCCCAAGAAACAGATCAGGCAGAACGCCGCGGCCATGGGCCGCACCAGCGGCATCACTAAACGAAGATAGATGCCGAACTCGCCGCAGCCATCCAGACGAGCGGCGTCGATCATCTCATTGGGGACGCTCAAGCAGGCCTGGCGAAAGAGAAAGATGCCGTAGGTACCGACCATCCCGGGAATGATAAGCCCAGCCAGTGAATCCACCAGTCCCAAGTCCACCACCATTTTGTAGAGCGGCGCCAGCAGCAGGACCGAGGGAATCATCATCGACCCGAGCATGAACAGGGTCAGTGCGCTCTTGCCGCGGAACTCGTACTTGGCCAGGGCGTAGCCGCCCAAAGAACAGAAGAAGATCTGCAAGACTGTGGTGCAGGTAGCGTACACAGTCGAATTGAGCACGTACTCCCAGAAATACACCGGCCCGGTCAGGCTGGGCCGCCCCTTGAACAAGGCGCGAAAGTTGTCGAGGTTGAGCGTCTTTTCCGACCACTGCTCTACCGGGGGCAGGAAGATGAACTCATTGAGCACCGAGCGATCCTTGAATACTGCGGCCAGCAGCCAGGTAAAGGGCGCCAGTACCACGATGGCGCCCAGGCTGAGCAACGTCCAGCGTGCAAAGCGGGACGCCACCCGACGCCGCCCCAGCAGGCGGAGCACGAGATAGGCCACAAACAGCGCCAGCAGCAAAACTTGCAGGAGGTTCATCGCCTAGTCTTCCTCCGCAATACGTCCCAATTTGATCTGAACTAGGCTGATGATGAAGATGATCATGGCCACCACCCAACCCACCGCAGATCCCAGGCCCAAGTCGCCGCAGCGGAAGGCATTGTAGTTGAGGTAGGTGATGAGAGTCAGCCCGGCGTCGTTGGCCCCGTAGCCGTAGCTTTCACTTAGCAGGGTAAGCGGCAGCTCGAAGAGCTGGTAGGAGCCGATCACGCTCATGATCACGACGAAGATCACCACGTGGCGCATGGATGGCAGGGTCACGTGCCAGAAGATCTGCCAAGGACTGGCCCCGTCGATACGCGCCGCCTCTTGCAAGGTCTTGTCCACGGTCTGCAAGGCCGCCAGGAAGTAGATCATGTTGAAGCCAACCCACAGCCACAGCGAGGTCAGGACAATGGCTGGCATGATCAGTCGAGGCTCGGAGAGCCAGCGCGCCTCCAGTCCCCAGTGCAGGACCATCTGGAAACCCCGATTGATGAGGCCGTAGCGCGGCGTGAACAGGACACTGAAGAGAATGCCTACCAATACCTGGCCCACCAGATTGGGCGAAAAGAACACCAGCCGAAAGAGGCCTTTCACCTTGTCGCCACCTGAATTGAGCAGCAGCGCCAGGGCCATGGAAAGCGGCAATTGCACAAAGACTGAGACCAGAGCAAACACCGTAGTGTTGAACAAGGCCCGCCTGAAGACCGAATCCGAGAACAAGAAGACGAAATTGGCCAGTCCCACAAAGACGTGGCTGCGCGGTCCATTGGTCTCGTAAAACGCAAGCATGATCGCATTGACAAACGGCACGACAAAGAACGCCGCGGTCAACACGATATAGGGCGACAGGAAAAGATAGGGCGCCTTGCCCTTGTAGCGCGGCCGGCCCGGCGGCCGCACGGGTCGCTGGACAGCCTTGCTTCTCATAGTGTCCCCTTGGCCAGGATCTTCTCGCGCCTGGCCAGCCGGCGTACGTCTTCGGCCGCCGCGGCCAACTCCGCCCGGATCTTCTCCAGCAAGCCCGCCTCGCCGTTCTGCGAGTAGTACTGCGCGGAGCGATTGTAGGCCCGGTCCAGCGCGAGTCGCCCGGCGTCGTCCACCGGGCTCGAATACACGGGCGGCGCCTCGGGAGCCAGCTCCGCATACATCTGTCCCACGCGCTGATTGGAATAGTACGGGAAGGGCGTGGCGAACTCGGGCAGATTCCACGCATCCTTCAACGCCGGCAGGATGTTGGTCGCAAGGAAGCGCTCGCCCAACTGTGTGGTGTCGAAGTAGAGGTACTTGGCCAGTTCCCAGGCCAGATCCGGGTGGCGCGTCTGCTTCATGATCATCAGGCCGGTGCCACCCCAGGTCGACGTGCGTCGCCCGCCCGCGGTCCAGGCCGGCAGGGGCATCAGCGCCATCTTGCCGGCCAGTGCCGGCGCCTCATCGGCAAACACCCAGCTGCGCCAGTCGGGCGCCCAGTGAAACAGCACCAAGCCGTCGGTCATGGCCTTGACCACCGGCTGTCCCCAGCCGCACTCGTAACCGATCCGGTGCGGCCCGCGCGTCTGCTCGATGTACCAGCGGATGAGTCGCGCGTTGTCCTCGGTAGCAAAGACCACCTCGCCCTGCGGGTCGAAGATCTGACCGCCCCGCTGGAACATGAGAATCTGCAGACCCCAGTTGCCATCGTAGCGCATGTCCAGCATGTAGCGATCGATGATCCCGTCGCCGTCGAGATCGCGGCTCACCTGCCGCCCGACCTCCACGAACTTGTCCCAGGTAGTGAGCTTGCTGACGTCGATGCCCAACGCTTCGACCAGGTCGCGCCGGTACGCCAGCATCACGGGATGGACGTCGTGAGGAAGCGCGTAGACCCGGCCGCGCGTCGACCACAGACTGAGGCGCGATTGCACCAGGCGCTGATCCAGTCCTTCGGCGCGCATCCGATCAGTCAGGTCCAGCAGCCCAATATCCTCCGCCGGCCCGCGGGTGAAGAAGCCCAAGGATCCCGCGAACACTTCAGACAGATCGGGCACCTCGGTGCCGGCCAGAATGGCGTTCTGCAAGCGTGCCTGCAAGGAAGCCCAGTTGGCGAATTGCAGCTGGACCTTGACCCCATGCTCGCGCTCGAAGCGAGGGATAGCCTTGCGATAGGCGTCGTACTGCGCCTCGGTGTGGGTGACGACCACCAGATCGGGTCGCGCCTCGCGCCGACGCGCGGTGGCCACGCGCAGACCCAACGACACGACAGCGATGACCAGCAACCAGAAGGGTGCCCTGCCATACGGGAAGTTGCTGACGAAGCGCATAACAACCGCTGGAGATTTGGAAGGTCTTTTAACATTTTACCGTCCCGGCGGGAAAGCGCGGTGTTTGTCCTTCCGACCCGCAAAGCTCCGCGCTAAAGTCTGCAGCACGCGTCCCATGGCGAGCGTCGAACTTTCCCACGTGCACAAGATCTACGAAGGCGGGTTCAAAGCCGTCGACGATTTCACCCTGCACATCGCGGATCGCGAGTTCATCGTTCTGGTGGGTCCGTCGGGCTGTGGCAAGTCCACCACCCTGCGCATGATCGCGGGCCTGGAGGACATCACCTCGGGCACCATCGCCATTGGTGGCCGCTTGATGAACCAGGTGGCG
>PMJE01000421.1 GCA_003157315.1 Myxococcales bacterium
CGTGGCGGTCCTCATGCCTCCACTCTCGATCACTGCCGACCAGATCGACCACCTCGCGGACGCCACCGCCGCCGCTATTGCCGAGGCCACATCCCAGCCCCTGCCCGCCCTCTCTGCCCCTCCTCCCCGATCCTTGCACTCCCGCACGACGCCTGCGCCTCTCCGAGGCATCTTCCTTGTCGGCACAGATACCGGCGTCGGTAAGACCACGGTTGGCGTGGGACTCCTCGCCTTGGCGCGAGCCCGGGGCCTCACCCCAGTCCCCTTCAAGCCGGTTGAAACTGGAGCATCCCCTGAACCCGAAGACGCCCTCCGCCTCCGCTCTGCCGCTGGCCGCAACGATCTTCCGCGCGAGATCATCTGCCCCTACCCGTTTCCACCTCCCGTCGCGCCTGCCCTGGCCGCCGAACAAGCTTCTGTGCGCCTGACTCTCGCCGGCATCATGTCAGCGGCGCGCCGCGCTGCCGCGTACGGCGATTTCCTTCTGGTCGAGTCAGCCGGCGGAGTCCTCTCCCCCTACTCCGAGGATCTCGTCAGCGCGGACCTTGCCGCCGCGCTCGGACTCCCTGTCCTCCTCATCGCACGCAACGCCCTCGGAACCATCAACCACGCGGCCCTCGCCATCGCCGAGCTGCGCCGCCGCAACCTCCCTCTTGCCGGGGTACTGTTCGTGGACACAACGGCGGACTCCGCGCCCGACCGCGCCCACAACCCCCGGCTCGTTCGCGCGCTCACCGGAGTCCGCGTTCTCGGTACGCTTCCCTTCCTCCCAGTTCCAGCGCCCGACGCACTGGCTGCAGCCCTTCGTCTAGACCTCGACCTCGACGCACTCTTCCCCAGCCTCAGATAGCCTGCGCTGGCCGGGACTTCGGAAAGATCACAACACGACGCGCCGGCCCCTCGCCCTCGGACTCCGTCCTCACCCCCGGATGCTCAGCCAGCGTCGTATGCACCACCTTGCGATCACGTGGGCTCATCGGCTCCACGGGAACCGGACGTCCTGACCGCACAGCCTTCTCGGCCAGCCGCCGCGCCAAGTCTGCCAACGAGTCCTCCCGGCGCCCGCGGTAGCCTTCAGCATCAACGACCAAGGTTGGCCCCTCGCCAGGCTTCTTGAACACGATTCGACTGACTAGATACTGAAGCGCGTCGAGCGTCGCGCCCTTCTTCCCAATGACCAGAGCGGACTCCGATCCATGCGCGTCGAGGATGATCCTCTCGCCGTCGTCAAACGCACTCACCTCCGCGTCGACACCCATCCGCTCGAGTACGTCCCGCAGCACCCTGGCCGCTAGCTCACGTTTGTCGCCCAACGCTCCCTCGTCACTCATTGCTGCCCCGTTCTCATATGTTGAATGTGGCAATCGGAGTCGGCAGCGCCGGTGCTACCCCGCGACTGTCCGGCTCATTCCCAGGCACAGGGCCCGCAGAGAAAAAGCCCGTCCCTGCTCTCGTTGCCGCTGCCGGCCTCTTGCTCTCCGCAACCCTTCGCCGCAGCGCCGTGCGCCGCCGCTCCGCCGCCTTGGCCTCTCCGGAAGCCGCTTCGCTCGCCCCTCCGCGCCGCTTCCCGCCCTTCGGCGCCCCTGCGCTCTTTGAGCGAGAACGCCCCTTGTCTCGACCGCGTCTTCTCTGACTGCTGGGCCGCGCCGCTTTCTTCTTGCTCGTCACCTTCATGGTCACGTGGGACAAGACCCTACTTTTCACCCCCATTGCTTGTCAACTCTAACCCTTGTTTCTCGAATACCTTCGCCTGCTTGCATCTCAGTGGTAGGATAGTCGCATCTCTATGCAGCTCGTTTGCTGCTCTATATCATCGGAAATCGAAACTCTTTGCGTAGTCTCCAATACAGATTCCTATTGACGGGTCACAACCTCCTTGGTAAAGTGCGCGCGCTTCGGCTTCCGGAGCGCGCAGTTCTTCAACATCACGAGAGGACCTAAATGGAGCCATCTTTCCACGTAGGAGACTTGGCGGTCTACCCGGCCCATGGGGTGGCGCAGATCATCGGTATTGAGACCCGCGAGATCTCGTCCAGCAAGCACACGTTCTACATCCTGAAAATTCTCGACAACGGGATGAAGATCATGATTCCGACCAAGAATGCCGGGGCCGTCGGTCTGCGCGAGCTTATCCGCGCCGACGAGGTAGACGAGGTTTTCGAGATTCTCAAGAGCCGAGAAGTTTCCGTCGAGGGGCAGACATGGAATCGGCGCTACCGTGAATACATGGAGAAGATCAAGACCGGTTCGGTTTTCGAGATCGCCGAGGTCTTGCGTGACCTGCAGCGCTTGAAGGGTGACAAGGAACTGTCCTTCGGTGAGCGCAAGATGCTCGACACTGCCCGTACCCTTCTGGTCAAGGAGATTGCCGTCGCGACCAAGTCCAACGAGGGCAAGATAGAGGAGAAGCTGAATCGCATCTTCGCTTGCTAGCTGATTTCCATTCCGTCAAGCCCCGGTTGGAATTCCGACCGGGGCTTTTTCATGGGCCTCGTTCGACGCCCGCCTCTTGGACTGGTTCGTGTTGCCGGTTCCGAATCGGGCACGGCACCCGGATCCGGTTCCGGCCACCGGCCCCGCCGCCGTCAACCGGTCCGCAACCAGCTACCAACTTGCGAGAGGCGGTACTACACGTCGAGGTTACGCACGTTGAGCGCATTCTGCGCGATGAACTCGCGCCGCGGCTCCACGAGGTCGCCCATGAGGGTCGAAAACAGGCGGTCCGCTTCGTAGGCATCCTCGACCCGCACCTGCAGCAACGTGCGGCGCGCCGGATCCATGGTCGTCTCCCAAAGCTGCTCGGGATTCATCTCGCCCAGGCCCTTGTAGCGCTGGATTTGCAGGCCCTTCTTGCCGACCTCGTGCACGCGCTCGGCCAGATCCTCCAGGCGGTGGAAGTCGACCGCCTCAGGCCCGGCTTCCAGGCGATAGGGTGGGGGTCCAAGCACAGCCAGCTCTTGGTAGAGCGCAGTCAGATCGCCGAACTCCGGCGAATCGAGAAACTGAAAGTCAATCACAGTGGTCCGCCGGATGCCCGCGGGTCGCACCGGAGCTTCGATCTTGTAGCCCCCGTGCTCGCTGTCGGGCGCCAGCTTGAGCACTACATCCTTCAGCTCGGGCGCGTACGCATCGAAGTACTCTTCCAGCCGTGTCAATGCCTTGGCCAGGATCTTCGGATCGCGGAGATCGGCTTTGGCCAGCCGTGCCGCCTTGACGATGGCATCGATCAGACGTGCATCGAACTTGCGATCCAAGACTCTCAGCAGCCGTTTGTAGCGGCCTGCCTGCCGCGCCAGGTGGCGCAGTTTTTCTCCCGTGATGGCTCCCCCACCGGTGCTGGGTCGCAGCAGCAGACTCTCGGTCGCGCTCTCAAGCAAAAACTCCTCCATCGCTTGCTCATTCTTCAGATAGAGCTCCCGCTTGCCCTTTTTGACTCGATAGAGCGGCGGCTGTGCGATGAACAGATAGCCGCGCTCCACAATCTCGGGGAAATGCCGGTAGAAGAAGGTGNNGGTTCTGATGTGACTGCCGTCCACGTCAGCGTCGGTCATGATGATCACGCGGTGGTAGCGAATCTTGTCGATCTCCTTCTCCTTCTCGACGCCACAACCAAGCGCGGTGATGAGAACCACGATCTCCTGCGAGGAGAGCATCTTGTCGAGGCGGGCCTTCTCGACATTGAGGATCTTCCCGCGCAGGGGGAGGATGGCCTGATCTTTGCGGTTGCGCCCTTGCTTGGCGGAGCCACCGGCGCTGTCACCTTCGACGATGTACAACTCGGAAAGGGCCGGATCCCTTTCTTGGCAATCGGCCAGCTTGCCGGGGAGCGACGATATGTCGAGCGCCCCCTTGCGCTGCACCAGCTCGCGTGCCTTGCGAGCCGCATCCCTCGCGCGCGCGGCGAGCACCGCCTTCTCGATAATCTGCTTGGCTTCGCGTGGATGTTCTTCCAGGTAGCGCCCCAAGCGCTCGTTGACCACGCGCTCGACAATGCCCTTGACCTCGGAGGAAACCAGCTTGTCCTTGGGCTGATTGCTGAACTTCGGGTCAGGGTGCTTCACCGACACCACCGCGGTGAGCCCCTCACTGATGTCGTCGCCACCTAGGCCGTTCTTTAGATCCTTGAGCAATCCCGCGGACTGGGCATAGCCGTTTATCGTGCGGGTCAGGGCCGCGCGAAACCCGGTCAGGTGCGTGCCCCCATCCTTGTTCTTGATGTTGTTGGTGAAGCAGTACACCGCGTCCTGGTATGAGTCGTTCCACTGCACAGCGATCTCGACCTGAGTTTGCTCCTGCTCACCCTCGATCACGATGGGCTTCTCATGCACCGGCACCTTGGAGGCGTTGAGGTCGGCCACGAACTGGCCCAGGCCGCCGGCAAACCGGAACTCGTGCGACTTGCCGCTGCGCTCGTCCTCCAGGGTTATGGTCAGACCGCGGTTCAGGTACGACAGCTCGCGCAGGCGCTGCGACAGCACCTCGAAGCTGAATTCCGTGATACCCCCAAAAATCGCGGGATCCGGCTTGAACGTCACCTTGGTGCCGGTCTTTTCCGACACGCCGATCTCGTCGAGGCCCGTTGCGGGATCGCCGCGCCGGTACTCCTGGTAGTAGACCTTGCCGTCGCGCTTGATCTCGAGCTTTAGCCACTCCGAAAGGGCGTTGACCACCGAGACCCCCACGCCGTGCAGCCCGCCCGAGACCTTGTAGTTCGAGTGGTTGAACTTGCCCCCGGCGTGCAACACGGTCATGACGATCTCGGCCGTCGGCCGCTTCTCGGTCGGGTGCTCGCCGACTGGGATGCCGCGGCCGTTGTCTTCCACCGACACGGAATCGTCGAAGTGGACGGCTACGTCGATACGATTGCAGAAACCCGCGAGCGCCTCGTCCACGGAGTTGTCGACGACCTCGTACACCATATGGTGCAGGCCCGAGCCGTCGTCCGTGTCGCCGATGTACATGCCCGGCCGTTTGCGCACGGCCTCCAGGCCCTTGAGTACCTGGATGCTCTCTTCGTTGTATTCGCTTGCCGCCCGGTTCGGCTCTTGACCCTGGGCATCATCGACATCCGGCGCCATGACAAAAAACCAAGAAGTTACAGTTACATAGCACCCGGAATCCGGGGTGTAAAGGAAAACCGAACTGGCCTCTTCTACATGGGAACCCTGTAAGGGTTCCCATGCCCTCCCGCGATGGTGCGCCGCCGGCGAGGGCGCGCGAAGCGCGCGGGGTGGGCAGAGAGGGTGGGCTGTCCGTCCCGAAGTCCCCCTGGGGGCAAAGCCGGCGGGCTCCCCACGCGATTCCTAGCAACGCCGCAACGCCCCTCCACTGACCTGGTAGTCAACACAACCAGGCAACGGGGGCAAGTGGTTTCGTTCGGTCACGGTGATGAGACTCTGGCAAGCGAGGGCTGCCATGGCCTCAAACAAACTCCGCCTTCGTTCTTCGTCCAACTCGCTCGCCACATCATCCAGTAGCAGGAGAGGCGGTTCTCCCAGAACCTCACGCAAGTGCTCCAGCTCCGCAAGCTTGAGAGCCAGCACGAGCGAGCGAAGCTGCCCCTGCGACGCATGTTCGCGCGCCAAATGGCCCGCTAGTTCCAACTCGAGATCGTCTGTCTGCGGGCCGAATCCGGAAAAGCCCCGTCTCAGGTCACTCTCCCGATGGGCGAGCAGACCGTCTCGCAAGGCGGAGACGACTTCTCCCTCGCCGTCCACCGCCTCGACGCGTGGATCACTTCGGTAGCGCATGCCCACAGCTGCCTCCCCGTGAATCTGGCGAAACGTCGCTTCCAGCCGCGGCAAGAGCGAGCGCACGGTCTCGCGCCGCCGAATCACGATGCGCGCTCCTGCCTCGGCGAGCTTCTCGTCGTAGCTGGCCAGGAGCGTGGCGTCCACGGGACCGCGGCGAAGAAGAGCGTTGCGGCTCTTGAGGACGCGCTCGAAGGTCAACACCTCGCGAAAGTACGGCCGATAGCCGCCAAACACTGCCCGGTCGAGAAACCGCCTCTTTTCTGCTGCCGCTGCCTTTGGCAGCCGCAGGTCTTCCGGCCCAAAGAGCACAGCCCCAACACCCAGCAAGGCGGACGAATCACGCCGCACGGCCTTGCCGTCGAGGAGCGTGGTCTTGTGGCCCTGCGCGATCTGGATCTTGAGGCCACGGTCGATTGCATGCACCGTGATCTCGGCTTCGACGCTGGCGCCCTGACTACCCCAGGCGACCAGCTCGGATAGGCTGCTCGTGCGAAAGGATCGAAAACAGAGCGCGGTGTAGGCCGCTTCCAGGATGTTTGTCTTTCCTTGCCCGTTCTGGCCGAAAAGAACCGTGGCGCTTGCCCCAGGCTGAAGCACCACCGAAACGAGGTTTCGCCAACTGCGCGCGCGCAGCTCTCTGAGAATCACTTCGCTTTCACTCTAGAGGAACCTCTCAGGGTTCCCATGATCATGATCGCGTAGGCGAAGGCGGGCTTCGCCCGCCGCAGCCAGAGCGCGGGAGGGTTT
>PMJE01000535.1 GCA_003157315.1 Myxococcales bacterium
AGCATGGCCGAGGGCGCCGAAGTGCGGGCTGGCACCGGAGTGGAGTTGAAGGTGTCGAAAGGCGCCGAAACCGTCATCGTGCCTGCTGTGGTCGGCAAAGGATTGTCCAAGGCCAAGGATCTGCTTACCCAGGCCGGACTGACCGTCGGCCAGATCCACCATGCCTCGAACGACGATCGCAGCCCGGGCGTCGTGCTTGAGCAGAAGCCTGCCGCCAATCAAGCCCTGGGCAAGGGCATGGCGGTGGATCTGGTCGTGAATAGCGACGACTAGCGGGAGTCGGGTTTCCTTCTGGTGGCGCGGGCATAGTGCTCGCGAGGGGAGCGGCGCGAGGACCGGCGCATCTTCAGTTTCCAGGACTAGACATGCCTGAGACCAGTCGTCGCGTCGCAAGCTTCACCGAGTCTGTCATTCGCCACATGACCCGGCTGGCCAATGCGCACGGGGCGATCAACCTGTCGCAAGGCTTTCCGGATTTCGACCCGCCTGAGGTGCTCAAGCAGGCGGCTGAGTACAGCGGCCGACACGGACCCCATCAATACGCGGTGACCTGGGGCGCGCCCAACTTCCGTCAGGCGCTGGCGCGCAAGCAATCCCGGTTCACCGGCCTGGCCATCGACCCGGACGCGCACATCGTGGTCACTTGTGGCAGTACCGAAGCCATGATGGCGGCAATGATGACCGCCTGCAATCCCGGCGATCGCGTGATTGTGTTCTCGCCTTTCTACGAAAACTACGTCGCCGACACCATCCTTTCCGGCGCCCAGCCCATCTACGTGCCCCTGCACCCGCCCAACTTCCATTTCGACGAGGCCGAGCTGCGGGCGGCTTTTGCCGAGCGGCCCAAGGCGATGATCCTGTGCAACCCAGCCAATCCCTCGGGCCGGGTTTTCAGCAAAAGCGAGCTTGAGCTGATTGCCCGGCTTGCCATCCAGGCCGACGCCTTCGTGATTACCGACGAGGTCTACGAACACATCGTGTTCGCCCCGCATCGCCACACCTATTTCGCGGCCTTGCCGGGTTTGTTTGACCGGACCATCACCTGCGGGTCGCTGTCCAAGACCTACTCAGTGACTGGCTGGCGGCTGGGCTATGTGATTGCAGCACCGGCCGTGATCGCGGGTGCGCGCAAGGTACACGACTTTCTCACCGTGGGGGCCGCGGCGCCCTTGCAAGAAGCCGCGGTGGCCGGCCTGAATCTGCCCGACAGCTACTACGCCGAATTGCAAGCCGGCTACAGTGCGAAGCGCGAGCTGTTCCTGGGGTTTCTCCGACAGACCGGACTACGTTTCACGGAACCGGAGGGCGCGTACTACGTTCTCGTGGACATTGCGGAGTCGGGATGGACGGACGACCGGGCCTTCTGCGACTGGCTGGTCAAGGAGGTGGGTGTGGCCGCGGTTCCTGGCTCCAGCTTCTTTCACGAGCCGGTGCACAACTTGATTCGATTCCACTTTGCCAAGCGGCCCGAAACCCTGGTGGCGGCCGGGCAGCGGCTCATCGGCCTGCGCGAGCGAGCGGCGAAGGCGCCGGAGCGCGTGTAGTCGACAAGCGGCTCACCCGACCAGCCGGAAGCCGGCTGAGGCGAAGTGGTGATCGAAGGCAAAGGCGACCCTGATCCTTTCGCGCTCCATCAGCACAAAGCTGGTGGCGTCGACGGCGGACAATTTGTGCAGGCCCGGCTGGGCGAAATGGCGCCAGGCCGCCGCAAGATCCCGTGCGCCGCATTCACAGAGCCGAAAATGAGGCACGCGAGCTAGTGAATCCTTCCACGCCAGCGCCACCTCGCGTGTGGTGTTCCGCTCCAAAAAGGTGAAGGTTTCCATCACGACCGGGATGGAGGTCACGATGCGGGCGCCTGATGATCGGAGCTGCTGCCAGGCGGCCTTGGCACGGTCGTGCATCGGATCTTGGGTCAGGGCTAGCGCGATCCAAGCACCTGTGTCGACAAAGACAGCCTCCCCCTGCCGGATCATGGCGCGTCGTAGATGCTGTCGTGATCCACCGAAGCACGCTTGACGGTCCCGCGCCAGAGAGCAATGGGACCGTCGGTCTCGCTTGCCAACCACACGCGCTCGACCGCCTCCCTAATCAGAGCCGCCACCGGACGCTTCGTGCGCCGGGCCACCTTGTGCAGCGCTGAAAGATCGCTTTCCGGGAAATATACCTGTGTCTTCGTCACGGGTGTCATCATAGCACGGTCGATGACACCTTTCACAAGCCACGGCGCCATTCCCATCGCCGATGACGTCTTGCCTTCCTCCTCGCGGCGATCGAGCCGAATCTACATTGGGACGATGCTGGTGATGCAAACGTTGCTGAAGGCGCCAATCGCGTCCGTCGCCGTGATTCCCCCGACGATCTGCACCTGGAGTGAATACGCCCCAGTACCGGAAACCGGGGTGCACTTGCCACCAGTGGCCCACGTCGGGCAGGTCGCGTCGCTGAAGAGAACCGAGTAGGTGCCAACCCCGGTAACCTCCTTGTAGGGAGCGGTTCCTCCAACCGGAGGAGTCGCACTGCTGGGGTACATGATGCGAATCTTTTGCCCGGCTGCCACGGTGCCGGTGATCGTAACCGTGAAGCCTTTTGCGGTCCCCGCGTAGGGACTCTTGGCGGCCCCGGCGCCCGTAGCTGAATTCAGATCCAGTCCAAGACCGCAACCCCACTTCGCACCTGTGGCATCAATCACCGTCGCTCCGGAAATGCAGCAACCGGTAGCGGTGCAGGCGTCAGCGGTAATGGGCGTTGGCGAGGTGCAGGTTGAACCATCGCTGTAACCATAGATGGCCCCTTGAACGCCGCAGCTGGGCGGGGTGACTGGAATCCAGTTGTAGTCGGGCATACTACGAAGTGTCATCAAATCTGTGGTGCAGCTGGCAGGACCGGTGGTGACGCCGCC
>PMJE01000090.1 GCA_003157315.1 Myxococcales bacterium
GAATTCAAGGAAGCGTATCGGTTGAAACCAGACGCTTCGTTCCTCTACAACATCGCCCAGTGCCACCGGCAGCTAGGTGAGCTCGCCGATGCAATAAAGTTCTACGGCAATTACTTGCGCGAAGCTCCCGAGGCTGCCAACCGCAACGAGGTGGAGCGACAAGTCCGCGAGCTGAAAGCCGCTGCAGAAAGACAGCAGCAACAGGAGCAAGCGAGTGTGCTGCCGGTGACGTCGCTTGCGCCAGGATCGCCGGAGCCGACATCTCCGCTTGCGCCTGCGGCGACACCGTCGACCGCCGTGCCTCCGGGGCCAGCGACGACAGCGGTCCCGGCGCCTGTTCCACCGCCTGCACCTCCCGCAGGGTCGCGAGGAAGCACAGCGGTTCCCAGCTATGCCTCTGCGCCGATGGTCGCGCGCGCCCCCGATGTCCCTGCCGAGCTGGAAGTGATCCCTGACCCGCCCGAGGCCAATATCCTGGTAAACCACATTTCAGTGGCCACGCGTGGCCCGGTGAAGCTGCGTCTGCCGCCCGGTCTCTACTCGGTGGCGCTGGAACGTGAGGGCTTTCGCAGCGCCGAGGGCGCAGTCACGCTGGTCGGGGGCGACCATGCTAGGCTCGCGGGCACCCTGACCGAGACAAGAACTCACGGCTGGAACGGCCTCGGCCACACATTCGTCGTCCTGGGTGTGCTGAGCGAAGCAGTAGCGATTGCTGCTCATGTCGAGGCCAACCGCAAGATTTCGGGAAGCAGCGACTTCAACAAATGGGCCGCCGCGGAAACCTGGAGTCAGGTTGGGGCCATAACCACCCTCACGCTGGCCGTCACGTGCTACGTAGTGGACTGGTTGGTCAATCGCGATAAGGTCGATCCTGGTCCGCCGAGCATGCTGCTGCCGGCTGCCAAGGACAACCCGTGAAGCGCCTTGGACGTGTCGCACTGGTGTTGGCGTTTGGCGCCGGGCGTGCCAAGGATCCAACAGGCGCAGCAGATTCCCCGATAGCGAGCGTCCCGGTTGGGTCATTTCCACGGACATGACGAATTGCCAGGGTGCTGCGAACCAAAGATTCGATCTCATCGGACGCTCCGGCACAGTCCCGGCCCGAGGAACTTTTCTTGCCGTGTCCTGCCCACGCTGAGCCGCTGCAGATCTGCAAACCAACCGCGGCCTTCTGCTCGCGGTCGCAGAGAGCTGCAAGGACCCGGCCAAGACCGGTACTGGGACAGAAGAACGGTGGAGTAACTCGGTGCTGTCGCCGCGCGTAGCTGCGATCCTGCTGTTGATGGCTGCTTCGGCATGCGGCCGATCTCCGATGGGTAGTGCGATGGGGGCCGGAACCGGCAATCACGCGGGCCAAGGGGGTTCCATCCGCGACGGCGGTACGCCGACCGATGGCGAAGTCGAGCGCACAGGAGACAATCCATTCACCCAGATTTCCGCGGGCGGGATTTCTACCTGCGGGTTGCGCGCCGACGGCACCGCCACCTGCTGGGGCAACAACTCCTACGGCGAGTCTTCTCCCCCGGCCGGCACTTTCACCCAGGTCACCTGCGGTGGACTCCACAACTGCGGACTACGCGCCGACGGCACTGCCATTTGCTGGGGCTCCAACTACTACGGCCAATCGGCTCCTCCGGACGGTGCCTTTGCCCAGATTTCCGCCGGCAATTGGCACACCTGCGGGCTACGGGCCGACGGAACCGCCACCTGCTGGGGTGACGACTCATCCGGGCAGTCCACCGCACCAGGCGGCAATTTCACCCAGATTTCCTCCGGTGGGGGCTGCACCTGCGGGCTGCGGGCGGACGGGACCGCCAGCTGCTGGGGCGACAACTCCTACGGGGAGTCCAGCCCATCGCCTGGCAATTTCACCCAGATTTCCGCCGGCGCGGTCCACGCATGCGGGCTGCGGGCCAATGGCACCGCCACCTGTTGGGGGGACAACTCATACGGGCAGACCACGGTGCCCGCCGGCACCTTCACCCAGATTTCTGCCAGCGGCAGGCACACCTGCGGGCTGCGAGCCGACGGCAGCGCCAACTGTTGGGGCAAGAATGAGGACGGAGAATCCACCCCACCGCCAGGCACTTTCACCCAGATTTCCGCCGGCGAGTATCACACCTGCGGGCTGCGGGCTAATGGAAACGCCACCTGCTGGGGATACAGCGGCTATGAGGAGACCACTCCGCCGGCCGGCACCTTCACCGAGNNACCTTCACCGAGATTTCCGCCGGCTGGGACGGCCACACCTGCGGGCTGCGCGCGGACGGCAGCGTCGCCTGCTGGGGCCAAAACGACTCCGGACAGTCCACTGCACCGGCCGGCACTTTCACCGAGATTTCCGCCGGCAATTTGCATAGCTGCGGGGTGCGGGCTGACGGCAGCGCTACCTGCTGGGGCGACGATTCCTTCGGGCAGTCGACTGCACCGGCCGGCATTTTCATCCAGATTTCCGCCGGCAATTTGCATAGCTGCGGGTTGCGAGCTGACGGCAGCGCCGCCTGCTGGGGCGACAATTACTTCGGGGGGGCCACTTCACCAGCAGGCAGCTTCACCCAGATATCCGCCGGCTATTGGCACAGCTGCGGGCTGCAGGCCGACGGCACTGCCATCTGCTGGGGCGACAACTATTCCGGGCAGGCCACTGTGCCAGTGGGTACCTTCACCCAGATTTCCGCGGGTGGGGACCACAGCTGCGGGCTGCGCGCCGATGGCAGTGCCGTTTGCTGGGGCGGCAACTACTTCGGGGGGGCCACTGCACCAACCGGCAGCTTTACCCAGATCTCAGCCGGCTGGGACCATACCTGCGCCTTGCGGGCCGACGGCAGTGCCGTCTGCTGGGGCGAGCTTGTAATTCCAGAACCGTAGCCAGCGCGCTGATTATCGTCGGGCGGCCCGGGCCAGCGTAGCCGGGTCCACGCCTTCGCGGCCGCGCAGGTCGATGTACAGGCGAGCCGCGGCCAGGGCCGGCACTGGCAAGCTCACGATCATCAGAAGGTCGCCGAGAAAGACGCGCAGAAACACCATGATGCGACGACTGCTTTCGGGGATCGCGAGGTCTGCCAGGCCGAACACCGCTGCACTCAGCACCGCGGCGGCCAGCATGACCACGATCACGCGCACGGCGTCCGTCCTGACCAGGGCCATGCTGCGCAGAAGCGCCGCCTTGCCGGTAGCCCGCTCGAACAGCACCACCACCGGCACAAACAACAGCAGGACCGCCGCGACTGCGCCGGGCAGGAGAAACAGGGCACTTCCAACCGCCACCAGCGCGGCCGCGGGAAGCAAGGCGGTGATGAAGCGGAGACGCCGCCGCCACAACAAGACCCCCACGTCCATGAAAGATGGCAGCGGCGCACCCCCGCGCTGGGCGATCAGCGCCACGGTCAGGGTCGCGTAGGCCAGCGGTACCGCTAGGCCGAAGATCAACAAGCCGGTCAGTAGAACAGCCGCGATCCAGCGGGCAGCCACGGCCATTTCACTGGGTATCTCCACCGCGGTTTCTGCACCGACTGCACCTGCTGCGGACACCGCCTCTAGTGCCGCGAGCTCGGCGGTTGCCGCCTTGTCGATCTTCCCCTGGGCGCGGCTGGCCTGTACTCGACGGGCCAGCTCCTGCTTGGCCCGCGAAAAATCGACCGTCGTGGCCGAGCCCTCGACCAGCGGACTCGGTACAGCCGAGCCCATGACCGCGGCCACCACGCATGACTTCGCCGCGGTCACAGGTAGCAGCAGGATGGCCACGAGCAAGAGCAGCGGCCGCCAAGCCCGCAGGTAGAGCGTGATGGCTTCGGCCAGCAGCCGCAGCGCAGACATCGCGTCCACCCCGACCCGCGCCAACCACGGCAACCGGCGCAGGGCCGTCCCGCCCCGGCTCGGCAAGAATGCCGCGACTGGCTGGGGCGGGCGCAGGTTGGCCGCGCCCCGCGGGGAAGGAACCGGCAAGTCCACCGGTAGCGGGTCGACCTGGGTGGCGCCTTCGTCGAGCGCGGCCACCGGGAGCAAGCTGCGAGCGGGGGCAGACTCCGGCGCCTCGTGGGCCAGCGGCTGGGCACCGGCCGCCGCCGGCGGCAACGGTGCTGAGAACGGGGTGATCGGCGCGTCCGGCTTCAACCGAACAGTCCCTGTCGGACCTTCGCGGCTCTCCACGGCGCTCGGCTGCGGGACAGGCAGCGGCGCCGGCTCCTGCTTTGCCGCCGGGGCGAGGCTTTGCGCTACGACGGGGCCATGCATCAGAATCGTGCGGCCCTTCTGTCCATCTTCGGCAAAAAAGCCTGGGTACGCCGGCGAGTGCGCGGTCGCCCCTGCTGGCGGGACAGACGCACTCGGCGCTTCGGCCCGCGCAGAAGCGGGCAAGGCGGCCGACGGCGATGCTGAGGGAACGACTGCAGGAGGAGGTGAAGTTGGCTTTGCGGGCGGCACAGCTGCGGTTGGCTTGGCAGGCGGCGCGGTTGCCGCCGGCTTAGCGGGCGGCACAGCTGCGGTTGGCTTGGCAGGCGGCGCGGCTGCCACGGGCTTTGCGGCCGGGGCGGCTGCCGGCGATGCCTTTCCCTTCGACTCGGTTGGCACCGCCGCGGAATTGGGAAACCCTGCCGGCATGGGCAAAGGTGGCGGTGCGGCCATACCGAAGATGGTCTTGCCCGCCGTCGGGTCATCGATCAACTTCCCCGTGGTAGGGCAGGTGCGCGTCTCGGGCCGATGCTGCTTCTCGCAGTGGGGACAACGCTTGGCGACGGGCTTCACGGCGGGGCTCGGCGAATGGGGCGCCATTATACCCTCGGCTGACCCAGCCGCAGACGAAATCCTGCCCGGGCTTCGTCCCCGCTCGCCTGCCTGCAGCCTTTGCTGCCGGCTCGGGCGCGTGGCATTCTGTGGCCGATGTCGGATCCACAGGAATCTGCGGCTCGTCTTTCCGGTGCTGCCGTCGCTGGCGAAACCACAGCCCGGCCGACGCCCGAGGTGGTCGAGCGCGACGTAGCCGCAGCACGCGAGCTTTGCCAGGCTCGGAGCGCCCTGTGTGCCGAGATCGGCAAGCGCATCATCGGACAGCACGAGGTCATCGATCACCTCTTGATTGCCCTGTTCTCGCGCGGGCATTGTCTCTTCGTGGGCGTGCCTGGCCTGGCCAAGACCATGCTCATCCAGACCCTGGCCGATGTGCTCGACCTGTCCTTTGGCCGCATCCAGTTCACGCCTGACCTGATGCCCTCGGACATTACCGGCTCTGACGTTCTGGAAGAAGATCGCACCACTGGCCGGCGCGTGTTCCGTTTCGTGCGTGGCCCGATCTTCGCCAACGTCATTCTCGCCGACGAAATCAACCGCACCCCACCCAAGACCCAGGCCGCGCTCCTGCAATCCATGCAGGAGTACCGCGTCTCCGCCGGCGGAACCACCTACGAGTTGCCTTTACCGTTTCTAGTCTTCGCAACGCAAAACCCCATCGAGCAGGANNGCAGGAGGGCACCTATCCCTTGCCTGAGGCACAACTCGACCGCTTCATGTTCGAGGTGGACGTGGGCTATCCCAGCGCCGAGGAAGAGGTGCGCATCGCCAGCCAGAGCGCGGGCAGCTTCCACCCGGTGCTGCGCAAGATACTGTCGCCCCAACGCATTCTGGATCTGCAGGATCTGGTCTTGCGCGTGCCAGTGGCGGACCATGTTTTGCGCCACGCGGTGGCCCTGTGTCGCGCCACCCGGCCCACGCCGGCCTCGCCCGAGCCAGTGGGCAAGTACGTCGCATGGGGCGCTGGTCCGCGTGCCTCGCAGCACCTGGTGCTGGCGGCCAAGGCGCGGGCTGTGCTCGATGGCCGCTATGCGGTTTCCATCGAGGACGTGCGTCGCATGGCTCTGCCGGTGCTCATCCACCGACTGGTCCGCAACTTCCACGCTGAGGCCGACGGCGTATCGTCGCGCGCCCTCATCGAGCGTCTGTTGCAGACCGTCCAGCCCGACTGACCACGAGCCAAGACTCATCGTGAGTGAGGGCGCCACAGGATCAAGAGAACCACCGCGGCCCGGGTTGCTCGACCCCACTGATCTGGCGCGGCTGGCGTCGTTGGAACTGCGCGCGCGCACCATCGTCGAGGGCGCGTTTTCCGGAATGCACCGGAACTTGCACCCGGGCACGTCGGTGGAGTTCACCGAGCACCGCGAGTATGCGCCTGGCGATGAGATTCGCCGCATCGACTGGAAGGCGGTGGGCCGCGCCGACCGCTACTACGTCAAGCGCTTCGAGGACGAGACCGAGATGCACACTTTTCTCGTGCTCGATGCCTCGGCCTCCATGGGCTATCGCCGACGGGGCGTGTCCAAGCTCGACTACGCTGGCTATCTGGCGAGCGCCCTGGCCTATCTGGTCGGCCAGCAGGGGGATGCCGCTGGGCTGCTGCTTTTCGACGAGAAGGCGCGCAGCTTTCTGCCGCCCTCGACCCGGCCGGGACAGATACGCGAGGTGTTCCGCCTGCTGGAATCCGCGCAGCCCGCCGGCCGCACCGATGCGGCGCTTGCCCTCGGGCATTTGGGCGAGCTCACCGACAAGCGGAGTCTCATCATCGTGATGTCCGACCTGCTCGACAGCGAGCCGGATGAACCCGGTGGCGAAGCGCGCGGCGCCTTGCCCGAACGCCTGCGCCAGTTGCGCGCGCGCGGGCACGACGTGGCGCTGTTCCACCTGCTCGATCCCGACGAGGTGGTGCTGCCGTTTGACGACCTGATCTTCTTCGAGGGCATGGAACCGGGGGATGCGCGCACCCTGCTCGCGCAGGCGCCCGACCTGGCCCAGGCCTTCAAGCGCGAGTCGCAGGCCTTTCGCGATCGCTGGCGCGCGGCCTGTCTGGAAGCCAGCGTCGAGTATCGCTTTGCCCGTACCGATGCTCCGCCGGCCGAGGTCTTGCGGGCTTTCTTGGCCGACCGCCAGCGCGCAGTGAGGCACTAGATGCATTTTCTGGCGCCCTCGCTTCTCCTCGGTCTGCTGGCAGCCATCTTGCCTTGGCTGATCCATCTGATTGGCAAGCGGCGCGCGCTGCCGGTGCGTTTTGCGGCCATGCAACTGCTCATGCGCGCCGAGCGGAGCATCTCGGCGCGCCGCCGCTTACGCGAGATTCTGCTCTTGCTGGCACGCACCGGCGTGGCGGCGGCCTTGCCTCTGATCTTCGCCCGCCCATTTGCCGAGCGCACAACCGATCTGCCGGTAGCCAGCCTGGATCCGCAAAGCGCGGTCATCGTGCTCGATGATTCGGCCAGCATGAGCCGCAGCGCCGGCCTGTCGACCCTGTTTGAGCGGGCCCGCGACCGAGCGCGCGCGCTGGTGCGCCAGTTTCCCTCCGACGTGGACCTGGCCTTGCTCCTCGCTTCGGCCGGCTCCCGCCCGAAGATCAGCGAGCTTTCCCCCGAGCGCGCGCGCGTGCTTGAGGCATTCGAGAATATCGTCTGCTCCGCGCGGCCGGCTGACTTTGCCAGCGCCCTGCGAAGCGCGTCCCTCATCCTCGCGGGATCAGTGCATAGCAAGCGCCGCATCTATCTCTTCACCGATCTGCAGGCCGCGGGTTGGGAGGCGGGCACCGGCCTGCCGGCAGAGGGCGCGCCCGAGGTCATCATCGACGACGTGTCGGGTGCGGCCCCCTGGGAGAACCGAGCCGTGCTCGACGTCGACGTGTTGCCCGCGCCTGAGGCGGGAACCGGCGGGATCGCGGTAGACGCCGAGTTGGCGGATTTTTCCGCGGCCGGGACCCGCAGCCTGGGGGTGGGCTTGAAAGTGGACGGCGTGGCGGTGGCCAAGGGCTTTGTCGACCTGGCGCCCGGCGGGCGCGGTCACAAGCGCTTCCTGCACCGGCTGAGCGGCGAGGCCGGCGGCGCGCACGACGTGGAGGTGGAGATTGATGGCGACGCCTTCCGCCTGGACGATCACCGCTTGGCCCATGTGGAGCTGGCACGCAGCATGAGCGTGCTCGTCGTCAACGGCGATCCGCGCACGACGCGCAACGAGGACGAGCCGTTCTTCTTCGCGACTGCGCTTCGCAACGGCCTGCCCGGCGCAGCGGTGACCATCAAGCTGCCCGACGACGTTTCACCCGAGAGCCTGAAGGGCACCACTTTGGTGGCTCTGCTCAACCTGGCGCAGCCTTCGCCAGCCATGGCTTTGGCTTTGGCCCGATTCGTGTCAGCAGGCGGCGGGCTGTTCATCTCGGTCGGCGATCGGGTGGATGCGACGGTGTGGAACGAGCGCATGGCCAAGCTCTTGCCCCAGCCACTGGGACTGCCGCGCACCGCCTCGGCCTTGCCCGGCCAGCATGCCGGCGAAATCGTCGACGATCGACCGGCCGAACGCCTGGCGCCCATCGACCGCAGCCATCCCCTGCTGGCCAATTTTCCCGAGCACGGCGA
>PMJE01000347.1 GCA_003157315.1 Myxococcales bacterium
CGAAGCCGACATCGACGCCGCCCTGCGCGGCCTGTTCCGCGTATCGCTCCGACTCGGCCTGCTCGACCCGCCTGATCGAGTCCCATACTCAGCCATCGGCGGCAACGGCGATCCCGAGCCGTGGAACGCGCCCGAGACGCGCGCCTTCGTGCGCGAGGTCACACGGAAGTCCATCGTCCTGCTGAAAAACTCCGCCAACCTGCTGCCGCTCGACCGCGCAAAGACGAAATCCATCGCCGTGGTCGGACCGCTCGCGAACACGGTTCTGCTCGACTGGTACTCCGGTACGCCGCCTTATGCGATCTCGCCCAGGGATGGGATCGAGCGCGCGGCGAACCCCTTGCCTTTCGGTCCGTATCCCATCAGCGTCAACTGGGTCGGCGACATGAGCGACGCCGCCATCGAGCTGGCGCGCGGCAAGGACGCGGTCGTGGTGTGTGTCGGCAACCATCCAGAAGGCAACGCCGGCTGGCACATCGTCACCGCGCCGAGCGAGGGCAAGGAGGCCGTGGATCGCAAGGAGATCGCCCTGCGGCGCGATCAAGAGGACTTCGTCCGCCGGCTCTACGCGGTGAATTCCAACACCATCGTCGTGCTGATCTCCAATTTCCCGTTCGCAATGCCCTGGGCGGCCGAGCACGCGAGCACCATCGTGCAGATGGTGCACGCCAGCCAGGAGCAGGGCAATGCGCTGGCCGACGTCCTGTTTGGCGACTTCAACCCCGGGGGCAAGCTGGTCCAGACCTGGCCCAAGTCACTCGACCAGCTCCCGCCGNNCGGCTACGGCCTGAGCTACACCAGGTTTTCCTTCGCGAACCTGACGACGTCGAAACCGTCGATCACCGGCAACAGGGAGGTGCTGGTCCGAGTCGACGTGAAGAACACGGGTGCGCGCGTCGGCGACGAGGTCGTGCAACTTTATGTGCGCCATGTCGCCACGAAGGTCGATTGGCCGGCCAAAGCCCTCAGGGGCTTCCGGCGCGTGACGATCCCGCCGGGGAAGACCCGGACGGTGGAGATACCGCTTCGTGGAGCAGATCTCGCGTATTGGAATGTGGCCCGCCACAGGTGGACGGTGGAGCGTGGCCGGGTCGAGCTGATGGTGGGGAACTCGTCGGCTGACCGCGACCTCACTCTGCGCAAGATCATCGAGGTCGCGCCGTGAGCCCCACGGGTATGGCCCGTCTACTGGCAGATCCCCACGACCGGCTTCGGCGTCGTGCGATCCGGTGGGGCCGTGCCAAGACACCCGCTGCTATTCAAGCCCCAGCATCGGACGCCCCCCGACGTCATGAGGACACAGGTGTGTGCGCTGCCTGCAGCGACAGCCGCGACCCCAGCTAGAACATCGCTGGTGGGCGGGGTCAAGCGGTTCGTCAGGGTACCGTCGCCGAGTTGGCCAGAAATGTTGGATCCCCAACAACGCACACCACCGGTCGTCATCAGTGCGCAAGCGTGATCGCCACCCACAGCGATAGCCGCGACGCCACCGAGCACGTCGTTCGAGGGTGGGGCCGAGCGCGGGGTCGTGGTGCCGTCGCCAAGTTCCCCACTGTAGTTGGATCCCCAACAACGGACACCGCCGGATGTCATTAGCGCGCAGGTGTGCATGTTGTTCGCATCGATCGCCCGCACGCCAGAGAGCACGTCGCTGCTGGGCGGGGTCAAGCGATCCACAGTGGTACCGTCGCCGAGTTGGCCGAAGGCGTTGCTGCCCCAGCAACGGACACCGCCGGTCGTCATCAGTGCGCAGTTGTGATCCTGAGCCGACGCGATGGCCTGGACGCCCGTGAGCACGTCTCTGGTCGGCGGAGTCGATCGGTCTGTGGTGGTGCCGTCACCCAGCTGGCCAGACCCGTTTAGTCCCCAGCAGCGAATGCCACCGGTCGTTGTCAAAGCGCAGGCGTGATAGTAGCCGGTCGCGATCGCTTTGACGCCGCTCACCGCGTCCCTAGTCGGCATTGTCAAGCCGCCCAGGCTGGGATCGCCGAGTTGGCCAAAGTTGTTGTACCCCCAGCAGCGAACACCACCGGTTGTCGTCAGTCCGCAGCTGAACTCGCGGCCCAACGCGATGGCCCGGAAGCCGCTCTGCAAGTCGCTCGCAGGTGGGATCAATCGCTCGGTTTCGGTGCCGTCGCCGAGCTGGCCAAAGCTGTTGTCGCCCCAGCATCGGAGGCCACCGGTCGTCATCACTGCGCAGGTGTAATCAAAGCCAGCGGCCACAGCGGCCGCACCGCCAAGCACGTCATTCGTGGGTGGGACATCACTAAACGAATAGTCAAAGCTGCCCTGGCCGAGCTGGCCGGAGGTGTTGCTTCCCCAGCATTGGACGCCACCAGTCTCCATCAATGCGCAGGTATGATAGTCACCCGCCGCAATCGCCTTGACGCCATTGATAGCATCGGTCGAAGGCGGGCTGGCACGGTCCGTCTTGCTGCCGTCGCCGAGCTGGCCAANNCCGGTCGTCATCAGCGCGCAGGTATGGAAGACGCCTGCAGCGATGGCTTCGACGCCGCTGAGTACGTCCGTCGTGGGTGGGGTCAAGCTAGCCGTCTTGGTGCCGTCGCCCAGCTGACCAAGGTCGTTGCTGCCCCAACATCGAACACCTCCGGTCTTCGTCAAGGCGCAGGTGTGATAGTGGCCGAGTGCGATGGCCTGGACGTCGCTGAGCAAATCAGTCGTCGGCGCGGCCGTGGTCGCGCCCTGTTGCCTCCAACAGCGGACCGCACCAGTTGCCATGAGCGCGCAGGTGTTGTTGCCTCCTGCTGCGATGGCCTGCGCATCGCCTAGCAAGTCGGTCGTGGGCGGGGTTGCGACTCCGCCACCCCAGCAGCGAACACCACCCGTCTTCATCAGCGCGCAGGTGTGCGCGCTGCCCGCTGCGATGGCCTGAACATCGCCTAGCACATCGGTGTTGGACGGGGTAGGGCTGTGCCGTGTGAGAGGATTGCTGGCGTCCACTGGCCCGTCACCGAGCTGGCCGCTATTGTCGTTGCCCCAGCAGCGAACACCACCCGTCATCAACAGGGCACAGGTGTGATAATCGCCCGTCGCGATGGCATCTACCCCGCTGAGCACGTCCGTCAGGGCAGGCGTCGAGCGGTCATCCACGGTGCCGTCACCAAGCTGGCCAAAGTGGTTGCCGCCCCAGCATCGGACACCGCCAGCCGTGGTTAGCGCGCAGGTGTGCGAGCTGCCCGCCGCCATGGCCTTGACCGCGAAGGCGTCAGGGCCGTTGCACTGTCCAGGCGTGTCGCTGATGTCGGCATCTCCGGCAGTGTCAGCGGCATCAACACTGGTGAAGCCGCCATCCGCGGCGTCACTCGTTGCGGATCCGTCTGCGCCGCCACTAGCGAACGCAACGCCACCGCTGCTCGACACACCACCGTTGCTCGATACGCCACCGCTGCTCGACGTGTCGCCGATGCTCGACGTGCCGCCGATGCTTGTCGTGCCACCATCGTTCGAGTTGCCACCTTTGCTCGACGTACCGCCACTACTTGTCGTGCCACCATTGCTCGAGTTGCCACCTTTGCTCGACGTGCCGCCACTACTTGCCGTACCACCATTGCTCGAGTTGCCACCGTTGCTTGACACGCCACCATTGCTCGAGTTGCCGCCATTGCTCGTCGCCGTCCCGCCAATGGCTGCCGCTCCACCATTGCTCTGCACTCCGCCGACCCCGGACTTTGGGGAAGACTTGCCCCCGCAGCCCGCCACTAGGAACACCAGGCTCCAAACAGCCAGCCCAAGGGGAATGTCCTTCTTCATTTTCGGCTCCGACGCCGGACAACCCGGCGCGTCGATTGGCGAGTCTACCTCCGTTGGAACTCGGGTACACGCGAATCCAACACCAGCATCGTCCAAGCGAACCCACTGTTTCCAGCAGACGTGATCGAAGTCGTATCCGTCATCTGGCGCGCGCGACACTGGCGGTGTCACGGCCACAGCCACGACCGGGGGCCACGACCCTCCGCATCTGTCGCGGGACCAGGGGGCTGCACGACACCGTGACAACTTGGCGAAGGACAGGTATCGTGCCGGTCGCAAAAGAAAGGAACTCGCATGGCAATCCTTGGCCTGGTTGACTGGATTACGGTCGGCATCTACTTCATTCTGATCGGGGGCATTTCTGTCTGGTCGATCAGGAGGAAGAAGGACTCACCCTCCGACTACTTCCTCGCCAACAGAAATCTGGGCTGGTTTGTCATCGGGGCTTCCATTCTCGCCTCGAATGTAGGTTCCGAACACATCGTCGGGCTCGCCGGTACCGGCGCGAAGTCCGGCCTCGCCATGGGGCACTACGAGCTCCATTCCTGGATCGTGCTCACGCTGGGATGGGTCTTTGTTCCCTTCTACATGCGCAGCAAAGTGTTTACCATGCCGGAATTCCTGGAGCGCAGATACAACGAGAAAACGCGTTGGCTGCTCTCCATCGTGCAACTGCTCAGTTACGTCATCGCCAAGGCATCCGTCACGATCTATGCGGGTGCGGTCGTGTTCAACTCCTTCCTGGGAGTCGACTTTTGGACAGGGGCGATTGTGTTGATCGCCGTCACCGGGGCCTACACGGTTTTCGGCGGGCTTCATGCAGTCATGTACACCGAGGCACTGCAAGCCATCGTTCTATTGGGCGGCTCGATCATCTTGACCATTTCGGGGTTCATTGAAATCGGAGGCTGGAACAACCTCGTCCATTCCGTGCCCAAGGATCACCTGAACATGTTCCTCCCGCTCTCGCATCCTGACTTCCCGTGGCTGGGGATCCTGTTTGCCTCTCCCATCGTCGGCATCTGGTATTGGTGCACCGATCAGCACATCGTGCAGCGCTGCCTCGCGGCCCGCAACGAGCAGCAAGCCAGGCGGGGAACCATCTTCGCTGCCTACCTCAAGATGCTTCCCTTCTTCGTCTTCCTGATTCCCGGACTGATGGCGTATGCGCTTTCGCGTTCGGGCAAGATCCAACTCCCCCAATCCGATCAGGCATTCCCAACCTTGGTCAAGACTCTGCTGCCGGTCGGCCTGCGCGGTCTCCTGGCGGGCGGAATCCTGGCCGCTCTCATGAGCTCGCTCGCTTCCGTCNNCTCGACCCTCTTCACCCTGGACATCTATCAGAAGATCAAACCGAACACGACGGAGAAGGAACTGGTCAAGGTCGGGCGCATTGCCACAGCATCGGTGGTTCTTCTCGGCACGCTGTGGATTCCAGTCATGAAGGGGATCTCCGACACGCTCTACCAGTATTTGCAGAGCGTTCAGTCCTATCTGGCCCCGCCCATCGCCGCTGTCTTCCTGCTGGGTGTCTTCGTCTCGCGCATCAACGGCAAGGGGGCGCTGGCTGCGATGGTGTCCGGCTTCGTGGTCGGCATGCTGCGCATCGTTCTTGAGCTTTGCCGGCACTCGTTGAGCGGATTCCTCTATGCCTTTGCCACGATCAACTTCCTCTATTTCTGCATCCTTCTGTTCATCTTCTCTATCGTCGTGATGGTGGTCGTCAGCCTTCTGACCGAGCGACCGTCCGAGTCGCAGCTGAACGGTCTGACCTACCGGACAACCGTGGCAGCGGACAAGGCGCAGTCTCGCGCCAGCTGGAACAGTCGCGACCTCGTGCTCTCGTTGGCGATCGTCGTCTTCATCGTGCTGATCTTCACCTACTTCTCACCGCTCGGGATCGCGGGCTGACAGATCCCGGCAGGGACGAGACTTGGCCCTTGAAGAGCTTGTGGCAGGAGATGGACTGATGGCAGAGAAGGATGCGTCGACGGGACTGGGCTGGTTTTCCTCAAGATGAGGGCGTCCACGCCCCGAAAACTTGCGCGGGAAACGACGATTTCAAGAACTAGTAGTTCAGGGCTCAGCAACTGCGCGGTGGGGACACGGAGCAACAGCGGGCGTAGCCCGGGGTTCGGGCCTTTGACAGATACACATCGCAATGTCAATCTGTACACATGCGCACCAACATTGTCATCGACGACACTCTGCTGCGGGATGCACTTGCCGCCAGTGGACTTCCCACCAAGCGGGCGGTGGTCGAAGCTGGGCTGCGCAGCCTGGTGTCGCTGCATCGCCAGGCGGGCGTGCGCCGTCTGCGCGGCCGGGTCAAGTGGACAGGCGATCTGGCCAAGATGCGCATCGGGCGGACGCAACACAGGTAACCGGTGGTCATCGTCGACACCACGGTCTGGATTGACTACTTCCGTGGGCGGCGGACGGCGCAGACCCAGTGGCTGGACCAAGCTCTCGGCGCGACCCGCGTAGGGTTGTGCGACCTCATCCTGTGCGAGATTCTGCAGGGGATGCGTAGCGATGCGGATGCAACTCATGTGCTGGCCCAGATGTCATGGTTCGACCTGCTCGACACCGGCGGCATGGCGCTGGCCGTCGCGTCAGCGCGCAACTATCGCCGGCTGCGGGCGCGGGGCCACACGGTCAGGAAGACCATTGATTGCCTCATCGCCACGCTGTGTCTGCGCGAGGGCCACGATTTGCTACACAACGATCGCGACTTCGACCCGTTCGAGGCCATGCTCGGCCTGCGCGTGATTCACCTCTGAACCACATTTCATTCCTCCCGAGGCCTGCTATCTCGGCTGGCAGCACTCTCTCGCGCGGCCGAGCCCCTCACCCGCCGCGGGCGAGGCGAATTCCCCGGACGGCCGCAAGCTTTCGATTCCGCGCGCTACTTCGGCTCGCCGACCAGGATCCCGCGACCGCCGGTTCCCAGGTAGACCCGGCCATACACGCGCGGGTCGCCGATGATGACGCCGCAGAAGCCGAACTGGTGCTTATCGTCGTTGATCCTCACCCAGGTAACGCCAGCGTCGTCGGAGTGGTAGAAGCCTGGCTTGTCGTTGACCTTGCCCATGAGATACAGGGCCGGATACTTCTTGCCCTCGGCCGGCTTGCCAAAGCCGATCTGATTGGCCTCGGTCACGCCGTCGATAGCCACGTAGGTCTTCCCCGAATCGGTCGAGTGATTGAGCTCCTTGAAGTTGGTGAGCCACACGTCGCCCTCGATACCGGGTACGGCCTGCGCCGAGCTGGAACTGAGCTGGTAGTCGGGAAGC
>PMJE01000247.1 GCA_003157315.1 Myxococcales bacterium
CGAAAGGATAGGGCCGTGGGAGACCTCGGGGTCTTGAGCACCGACGCGGGCGTTCAGATCGCGGTGGCGGTGGTCGGTGCGCTTTTCTTCACTTCGCACGGATGGGTGGTGGTGGCGCTACAGCCCCAAGTTGTTGGCACATCTGCCCGCCTGTGACATCTAAGCGACGATGAGGCATCAGGCCCGCCTTATGGCCGCACTCTGGACAGGGTGCCTCGGCGCTTCTCTTATATGGAATCTGCACGAGCAGAGGGAGAAGAGTGTCGAGATCGCGCGTATCAGCGCCCAGGTCACTTTCGACAACGACGTCCTTTACCGCAGATGGGTCGCGCAGCAGGGCGGGGTGTACGTCCCGGTGTCGGAGCACACGCCGCCCAATCCCTATCTCAACGTCCCCAATCGGGATGTCACCACCACCGCCGGACTGCCTCTGACCCTGGTCAATCCTGCCTACATGGTCCGCCAGGTCAACCAACTGGCGCAACCAGGCCGCGGCAGCCGAGGTCATCTCACCAGCCTCAAACCATTGCGCCCCGAGAACGCTCCCGACGCCTTCGAGACGGCTGCGCTGACCTCCTTAGAAAACGGAGTAAAGGAAGTGAGCGCGTTTGAAAGCAAGGACGGGCGGCAGGACCTGCGCCTGATGCGGCCGTTCCTGATAGAGAAGGCGTGTCTTAGATGCCACGCTCAACAGGGCTATCACGAAGGCGACATCCGGGGCGGGATCAGCGTCTCGGTGCCGATGGAGCCGATCCTGGCGATTGAGAGGCCGCAGGTAGCGCGCACGTCGATTGCGCACGGATTGGTTTGGCTGCTGGGTGTCGTGGGTCTCACGTTGTGGGGCAGGGGGCTGGAGAAGCACACCGCCGCACGAGAGCGGGCCGAAGCCACCGCCAGACACAATGCCGCCGAGCTGGAAGCCGCGTTTGCAGCGATGCCCCACGGGATCATGGTGTACGACGCCGCAGGGTCGATGGTTCGCACCAACGCTGCGGCGCGGGCGCTCTATGACATCGACCCGTTCGGGGTTGACATCGAGACTCTGGCCAAACGCCTGTCTTCCCGCCGCCTCGATGGGCGTCCGATTGTGCGCGAGGAGCTGCCTACGGTCCGCGCGCTCAACGGCGAGCAGGTTCTTGGCGAGCGATTCGTTCTCACCCGGCCAGATCGACAAGAGATGATCGTATCATTTTCGTCCGCTGCCTTGCAGTTGGGCGGTCAGGCGATCGGAGCAGTCACGGTCTGGACCGACATCACCGACTTGATTCGAACCCAGCAGGCGCTGCGCGACGCTGACCGACGCAAGGACGAGTTTCTCGCTGTGCTCTCCCATGAGCTGCGCAACCCGCTCGCGCCCATCCGCAACAGCCTGTTCATCCTGGATCGGGCGGTCCCGGGCAGCGAACAAGCACGCCGGGCGCAAGCCATTATCGATCGTCAGGTCGGGCACCTCACGCATCTGATAGACGATCTGCTAGACGTGACCCGCATCGCGAGGAACAAGATCCGGCTGCAGTGCGAGTCGCTCGACTTGACTGATCTGGTGCGGCGAACCATCGAGGATCACCGCTCGCTTTTCGAAAAGAACGAAGTCCATCTCGATGTCACCCTGCCGGCCGAGCGTATTGCCGTGAACGCCGACCGGACACGCCTGGCGCAGGTGGTGGGAAACCTTCTGCAGAACGCGGCCAAGTTCACCGGCAAAGGCGGGCGCGCTCAGGTGTCCCTCGCTGTAGATGAGACGGCGGGGCGAGCCGTCATTCGAGTTGCGGACACCGGAGTTGGCATTTCGCCTGAGCTGCTGGCGCGCCTGTTTCAGCCATTTGCGCAGGCCGATGAATCCATGGATCGGAGCAAAGGCGGCCTGGGCCTTGGACTGGCGTTGGTCAAGGGCCTGGTCGAGCTGCACGGCGGAGAGATCAGCGTGCACAGCCAGGGGCTCGGCAAGGGCACGGAGTTCGTCGTCCGACTGCCACTCGATGGCGTGCTCGATGTCAAGACTCCGACCCCGGTCGATTCTTCACGGCGAATCCGGCGCGTACTGATTATCGAGGACCAGGCCGACGCAGCTCAGAGTTTGCGTGAGGCGCTCGAACTCTGCGGCCATGAGGTCCAGGTCACCGACAACGGACCTGCCGGCCTGAGCAGGGCGCGCGAGTTCCGTCCCGAGGTCGTACTCTGCGACATCGGGCTGCCTGGCATGGATGGGTACCAGGTCGCGCGTGTGTTTCGGGCTGATGAGTCGCTCAAGGATATGTTCTTGGTGGCCTTGAGCGGGTACGCACTGCCCGAGGATCTGCAGCGGGCGGCTGAGGCGGGCTTTGACCGGCACTTGGCCAAACCGCCACGCCTGGACCAGCTTGAGGAATTGCTCTCGTCGCTGCGTAGGAGATCATCCAAGGTGCGCCCGGCGGGCTAACCAGCATCTCGTGGGGCGAGATCCAACAGGTTGCTGGTTACCTATTCCACACAGANNCGGCTCCCTGGCCGGCCGACACTGGCGGGAATTGGGTGTACCTTCGCCGCACGGCCATGTTTTCCATTGCTTGAGCATCCAACTTCCCGAAGAAGGACGCCGCTAGATGCAGCTCTTCACCTGGGAACCTCGGGAACCGCGCGCTCGCTGGGAGCCATGGATCCGTGCCGGCTATGCGGTGTTCGCGGTGGCTTTTGCGCTCACTGTGGTGGTCGACGCCTTTGTGCATGAAACCGTCATGCTCGGCCCCGGGCTGGTCGACGAAGCCGGCTTCGGCCTGACACGATTTGAAAGTCAACTTGCCGGTGTGTCGCCCGTCTGGCTCGCCGTCATACTTCCCTTTTCAGGGTTCGTGCTCTCCTGGAACGGCGTCATGCTCTATCGCGGTTTCTCGCCAGCCCAGGCACTGCCCAGACGACAGATCCTCTCATTTTTCCTCCTGACCGTCTGCCTAACACTTCCGCTCTATTTGAGCCTCGCGCTCGCCGGCGCCGCAAGCGCCGCGACTGGGCGCGGTTTCTTCTTCGGTTTCGCCCTGCTTCGCCACTTCACCGAATGGTCCAGCGCTCAGGTGGCTCGCGTGCCCACCCTGGTGAACCTGCCCGGCCCGCTTGCGCTGGTCGCCAGCATCGCGCTCGGCGATCTCTTCCAGTACTGGTTTCACCGCTTGGGCCACACCTGGCGACCGTTTTGGCTGCTCTGGCACCGGCCGCACCACATGACTCCCTATCTGACCATCCCCACGACGCAACCAGTGTTTTCCCCCTTCCCGCTTTTCTTCCTCCTCAGCGTGCCCTTTCAGCTCGGGGTGGGCGTGTGCTCCAAGCTCTTTCACTCAGAGGCTATGATCGCGGAAGTGCTGCTCCTGCGCATGCTCGGCCAAGTTGTCCTGATCGGCTCGCACAACACCGCCCTTTACACCACGTTTTGGCGAAGCCGACCGCTGCGCTTGCTGGGCGCTTTTTTCGGCGAAGGCCCGTATCACTACATGCACCACTCGGCGCTGCCGGGCCACTCGCTGATAAACTTGGGCGGCCCCCTGTTCATGCTGTGGGACCGCGTGTTCGGCACCTACGTTCCACCCACTGAGACGCGTCCTCCGATCGGGCTGCAGGGTTCGCCAAACCTGCACTTGAATCCGCTCCGCCTCGGGCTCGCCGGCTTGCTACAACTTGGCTACGAACTGCGCCACAACCGCGGCATTGTCACGCGCTTGCGGGTGCTGTTCGCCAGCTCAAGTTACACCCCGCCACACACTAAGGACTACGTTCTGGCACCTGAAGTTCAGTCGTTACAGGTCGCAGCGACGGGCTAGTCTCTTAAGGAGACGCAGCAACTGCGCGATTTTTCATTACTTGCTGTTCTTGCGGGGCCCATTGCTCCGATAGCGATTCGCACGCATCCTAGGTAGTGGGAATATCGGAACCAGCTCCCGGGTATTTGGGAGCATTCGCCGGGGTGCCAGCCGTGGCGCCTTCCGTAGCGGCCTGCCTCCCCGGCGGGGAGGGAAGTAACCATGAAAAGTGCGTTGATGTTTGGGGCTGCGGCCGTCCTTGTGGCCGCGGGTTGTGGGTACCATGCGCCATACATGGGGTCAGGCCCGTCGTTATCCAATCAAGGCGTAGAGGTTCGCGTGGCAGGCGTCCGCTGTTACGTGAACCGAGGTGCTGATCCTCTCACTGACGCGACCGACGCGGACCAAGCCGGCCTCGAACTGAAGCTGCAGGTCAACAACACCTCAGACCAGATTGCCGAGGTGGCAGAAGGGCAGATTCGACTGGCGGAAACCGACATGCCAGCAGCGCAGCCGGCAATGCCCCGACAATCCAAGGTCATCTCGGTTCTTCCCGGGGAGACGAAGCAGGTCCGTCTTGCGTTCATGCCTCAGGGAGTACCTGATTGCCGCCACCGCTTCGCGCTGGAATTGGCTGACAGTGTCGAAATGGCCGGTTCGCAGCTTGATCTCAGTCCGATCACTTTCGAGGGCAAGAACTGACTGGTGATAGCCAGCAGAGTTCGCGGGCATTCCGATCCGGCAGCTACCTCGTGTTGGTTTGTGGTATGCATGCCCTCAGCGCGGGGGTGTGCTAATGCCTGAGCCCGATGACAAGACTGTGCCCGACCTGTCGCTCGGGATTGCGAGTGCTGAACTGGTTGAAGGGAAGCCGCTGCTTGGCAAGGTGGCTGGCGATCCGGTCTTGCTGGTGCGTGAAAAGGAACGGTTGTACGCCGTGGGCGCGTCGTGCATGCACTACGGCGGTCCGCTAGCTCAGGGCGTGGTCACCAACGGGCAGATCTGTTGTCCGCTGCACCACGCTCGTTTCGCGCTGGCTACTGGCGAGGTGGCGCGCTCGCCTGCCCTGAGCCCGCTCGCTTGCTGGAACGTCGAGCAGGTGCAGGGAAAAGTCTATGTGCGAGCGCAGCGGCCTGCGCCGCCACCGGCGCATGCGGACGGCCCAGCCTCGGTGGTAATCGTGGGTGGTGGAGCCGCCGGTCACGCTGCCGCGGAGACGCTGCGCCACGAGGGCTATGCCGGGCCAATCACCCTGGTCAGCGCCGATCAGGCTGCGCCCTACGATCGCCCCAATCTTTCCAAAGACTATCTGGCCGGAACAGCGCCCGAGGAATGGATTCCGCTTCGACCAGCCGAGCACTACCAGGAGTTAGGAATCACCGTTCTGCTCGACACGCCAGTGGCAAAGCTCAATCTGGCTTCCCGCCTGGTCGAACTTGGCGACGGCCACTCGCTGCCGTTCGCAGCGTTGCTGCTGGCCACCGGAGCGCAGCCTGTACCACTGGACGTGCCGGGCGCGGATCGGCCTTCGGTGTTTCCTTTGCGAAGCTTGGCTGACAGCAAGCGCATCCAAGAAGCCACGCGCGGCGCACGTCATGCGGTAGTGGTGGGTGCCAGTTTCATCGGGCTGGAAGCCGCAGCCGCGCTTCGCGCGCGAACGATGGAGGTCACTGTGGTGACGCCTGAGGTTCGTCCCATGGAGCGCCTCTTCGGGCCGGCGGTTGCCGATTTTCTGCGACGCCAGCACGAACAACATGGCGTTGCGTTCCGTTTTGGTAGCCGGCCCGCGGCCATCGGCCACCGAACTGTGACACTGACCAGCGGTGAGGATTTGCCGGCGGATCTGGTCGTGGTGGGGATAGGCGTGCGGCCGGTGACTGACCTGGCCAGCAAGGCAGGCATTGCAGTGGACGACGGGATTCTGGTCAGCCGCCAGCTTGAAACCAGCGTGCCTGGGATCTTTGCGGCCGGCGATGTCGCGCGCTTCCCCGATGCCGTGTCAGGTGAGCGCATGCGGATCGAGCACTGGGTGATGGCGCAGCGGCAAGGCGCGCTGGCCGCCCAGAACATGCTCGGCCGGAACAAGCCCATGGCAATTGTTCCCTTCTTCTGGAGCCAGCACTACGACGTGGCGCTGAGGTACGTGGGCCACGCCGCGCGCTGGGACGAGGTGCGCGTGGACGGGGATCTCGATCGTCTGGACGCACGCATCGAGTACCTTTCCGCGGGGAAGTGTCTGGCGGTAGCCACCATCAACCGAGATCGAGAGAGCCTTGCGGCTGAACTGGCCTTCGAACGTGAGTGGACCGCGGAT
>PMJE01000502.1 GCA_003157315.1 Myxococcales bacterium
GCGGCGCACCTCGGCGTCGACCTCGTCGTCAATCTGCATGTGCTTCTTGAGGATGTCGACCATGCGCTTTCGCAGAGTGGCGTCGTCGGCGAAGATCTCCTCCACATGCAGGGATTGCATGAAGGACTCGATGATCTGCGTGGTCATCCATTCCAGGCCCTCGTCACCCAGGCCGAAGCTCTTTTCGTTGGCGAGGGAGCGCTTGACCTTGCCGAACTGCTCGTAGGGCAGGTTGCGCTTCTGCAGCAGGTCCTTGGCCTTGTCGGTGATTTCCCGTTCCAGGCGCAGGTACTCCTTCAGCACAGCCTGCACGTCGAGCTCGGCTTCGTTTTGGTCGGTGACCGAGATCTCCTCCGCGTCGACCAGTGCCTTTATAATCTCGGCACCAATCACGGGAATCTTTCCGGCGTAGAGACGCATGGCTCTTGCGGCTTCTATCGGAGTGGCATGGGCGCCGTCAAGGAATCCCGCCGAATCATCTCTCGGAGCTTGACAGGCGGGTCCAGGCAAGCAAGATCCCCCCGCGTCTTTTTTCGCCTGTTTCTCGGCAGACGGGAGAGCGACGCATCAGATAATCGGCGGGTTAGCTCAGTTGGTTAGAGCAGGCGTTTCATACGCGCCGGGCCCTCGGTTCGAGTCCGAGACCCGCCACTATCTTCGTTTTTTCGGCGTCAGCCGCGCCAAGTTGTCGCACAGGATGCGCCAGTCGTCGCCCGTCTCGGTGAGAAAAATGCCGATGCGTGCCGTAAATCGCGGGTCGATGCTTTCCATGGTGGATGTGTGCACGATGATTCCCACCACCGTGATTTCGCGCCATGGCTCTTCAATCTGAACCGTGACCCGGATTCGGGTGCCCACTGGTCGGGAATCAGGCATGACCAGCAGCATGCCCCGCTGGCTCGCGTTCATGATGCGCGAGTTGATGGCCGGACCCAACACGTCGACCTTGATGAGCGCGGTGGCTTCCAGCGCCACCCGGGGTCCGTCGCTGCGCCTTTCCATGGGCACCCGGAAAACTTCTCCCGTCGCCCGAATGGCTATTGCTGCTTGGCTTTCTTTGCCGAATCAGCACCGGCCGGGTTGGTCGCACCGGCTGCGGGGGCTGGTGAAGCGGCGGCCGCGGGGCTCGCCGGGGCAGTGCCCTTTGCCGCAGGAGCTGTGCCGGCTGCCGGTGGCGCTTCCGGGGCCGCCTCGGCTGTCTCGGGATTGCGCTCCCACTTGTCCGCCCGGCCTGACCCGGTGGTATCTATCCCGATGCGGTCCAGCCGGCCGTTTTCGTAGTACTGCCATTCGTCGGGCCTGCCGTCGCCGTTGCTGTCGCGCTCGATGCGAACCAACTTTCCGCCTTCATAGAATTCCACGTAGTCGGGTTTGCCGTCGCCGTCCAGGTCGCGCTCCATGCGCACCTTCTTGCCTTCCTGATAGTAGACCCGCTCGTCGAACCGGCCGTCGAAGTCCAGGTCGAAATCCTCGGTCATGAGCATTCCACCCGGACCGTAGCTGTAGATGATGTCCATCTTGCCGTCGTGGTTCAGGTCGACTTGGCGGCAGGCAAGTTGCTGTACCTTCTGTCCACCTTGGTCGACGAGCGTGAAAAGCTTGATGACATCAGGCTTGCCGTCGCCGTCGGTGTCCGAGGTGACGACCTGTTTTCCCCTGTCGTCGCAACGTGACCGGTCGAACTGGGCACCGAAGTCGCCTTGGCTCACTTTGAGCCCGCTGCTGGCGGTGCCAGGCGAGGCCGCAGTCGTGGTGCCACCACATCCGGAGATTCCGATGGCTACACCGCAGCAGGCGAGCAAGAAGACGAAGACCTTGCGGGACGTACCCAAGGAACGCCCGCGTGACGACGCATGACATGCCAACATGCGGACTAGGCTAGGCCCAAAAAAATGTGGCAGCAAGTCCGATTGGTTATCGATGTTGAGACGCAGTGGGCAATTGACTCTTGGCGTATGGTCATGCATGGTCCCGTCATGGCACGGAAGAAGATCTCCACAACCGTGTACATCACGCCGGAGCAGGACGAGCGTCTCAAGCTCCTTAACCAGAAGACCAAGGTGCCCGTCGCGGAATACATCCGCCAGGGAATCGACCTGGTGCTCGACCGCGAAAAGAGTCATCTTCCCGGACAACTTTCCCTCGACGTCGTTCCCCGGTAGCCGTCATTGCCGACCCCCATCCAACAGATACGGAACTTCTCTATCATCGCGCACATCGATCACGGCAAGTCGACCCTGGCGGATCGATTGCTGGAAGCGACCGGCGCCCTGACCGCGCGCGAACAGAAGGCGCAGTTTCTCGACAACATGGAACTGGAGCGCGAGCGGGGCATCACCATCAAGGCGGCCACGGTGCGCCTCAGCTACAAGGCCGCCGACGGCCAGACCTATGAGCTGAATCTCATCGATACTCCGGGCCACGTGGATTTCCACTACGAGGTGTCGCGTTCGCTGGCTGCATGCGAGGGTGCGCTGCTGGTGGTGGACGCCTCGCAGGGTGTGGAGGCCCAGACCCTGGCCAACGTCTATTTGGCGACCGAGCACAATCTGGCGATTGTGCCGGTGATCAACAAGATCGATTTGCCCTCGGCCGATCCCGAAGGTGCCAAGCGCCAGATTGAAGAAGTTATCGGCATCGACGCGTCGGGCGCCATTCTGGCTTCGGCCAAGGACGGGCGTGGCATCGCGGAGGTGTTGGAAGCGGTGGTGGCGCGGATTCCCCCGCCCCAGGGATCTTTGGGCAAACCACTCAAGGTGCTGCTTCTCGACAGCTGGTACGACAGCTACCGAGGCGTGGTGCTGCTGGTGCGGGTAGTGGACGGCACCCTGCGAGCGAAGCAGAAGATTCGTCTGATGGCGGCTGCACGCGACTACGAGATCGTCTCCCTGGGTGCGTTCGCTCCGTTCGCCACCGACGTGGCCGAGCTGGGTCCGGGCGAGGTGGGATTCATCACCGCCGCTATCAAGGAAGTGGCCGATGCGCGCGTGGGTGACACCATCACGGAAGCGAGCAAGCCCTGCGACGCACCCCTGCCTGGTTTTCAGCCCGCCAAGCCCATGGTCTTCGCGGGCATCTTCCCGACCGATCCAGCGCGCTACGAGGACCTGCGCGATGCACTCGACAAGCTGCGGCTGAACGACGCCTCGTTCAGCCGTGAGCCCGAGGTGTCGGCGGCGCTGGGATTTGGCTTTCGCTGCGGCTTCCTCGGCCTGTTGCATATGGAGATCGTCCAGGAGCGGCTGGAGCGCGAGTACAACTTGGACCTGGTCACCACCGCGCCCACCGTGCGTTTCCGGATCGTGCTGCAAAAAGGGGACATCGTCGACCTGGACAACCCGGCCAAGTTCCCGGCGGAAGGCGAGATCGATCACATCGAAGAGCCGATGATCGCGGCGGTCATCCACACGCCGCCGGAGTTCGTGGGCGGGCTGCTCAAGCTGTGTCAGGAGCGGCGGGGCACGCAGACCGGCCTCAGCTATGCCGGCGAAAAACGGGTGATCATTCGCTACGATCTGCCGCTCACCGAGGTGGTGTTCGGCTTCTACGACCGCATGAAATCCGTGTCACGCGGCTACGCCTCACTCGACTACGAGCCCAAGGGCTACCAGCCGGCGGATCTGGTGCGGCTTGACCTGTTGGTCAACGGTGACCGGGTTGATTCGCTTTCCGCGGTGGTCCACCGCGAGACCTCGTACATCAAGGGCCGCGACCTGTGCATCAAGATGAAGGAGCTGATCCCGATGCAGCAGTTCGAGGTGGCCATCCAGGCTGCGCTGGGCTCGCGCGTGATCGCCAAGACGGTGGTAAAGGCACTTCGCAAGAATGTGACCGCGAAGTGCTACGGCGGCGACATCACACGCAAGCGGAAGTTGTTGGAGAAGCAGAAGGAAGGTAAGAAGCGGATGAAGCAGGTAGGAAACGTGGAAATTCCGCAAGAGGCATTCCTGGCCATCCTCAAGGTCGAATGAACATGATAGCCAAGTTTTTCTCCACGTGGCGGAGGCACCAGCACTGGCGCCGGGCCAAAGACGAGGGCAAGCATCTCACCAAAGAGTCGCGGCGCATTCTCAAGCGCAGAAGCTATCGCATCCCGCAGACCGTGGCCGCGGAGATCGAGTCAGCCGTGGCCGAGGTGGAGTCGGCCGGCAAGGGCGACGATTTCGAGCGTCTGCGCGAGGCGCTAGCGGCGCTTGACGAGGGCATGGACAAACACCTGGCCTTTGCCCGCAAGTCGACCGCTCGCGAGTACTCCGAGTCGATCGGGGTGGCCCTGGCGGTGGCCCTGCTCCTGCGCGCATTCGTGGTGGAGGCCTTCCAGATCCCCTCAGGGTCGATGATCCCGACGCTGGAGATCGGGGACCACATCTTTGTGTCGAAGTTCGCCTACGGCATCGGCGTCCCGTTTACCAACAAGAAGCTGGTGGAGTTCGGCGAACCCAAGCGCGGCGACGTCATCGTCTTCCGTTACCCGCCCGATCCCTCGACCGACTTCATCAAACGTGTGGTGGGTCTGCCCGGCGATTCAGTTGAGCTTCGTCACAACCAGGTCTTCATCAACGGCCTACCCATGCCGCGCGAACGGGTCGACGGGGTATGCCGCTACAACGAGGGGCGCAACCCCGAGGAAGCGCGTGATTGTGAGTTGTGGGTCGAGAACCTGGAGGTCAAGACCCACAAGATCTACCAGGACCCGAACCAGCCAGCGCAGGATTGGGGACCCCGCCTGGTGCCCCCGCGCAGTGTCTTCGTCATGGGCGACAACCGCGACAACTCGCGCGATTCTCGGGTCTGGGGCTTCGTGCCTTATGACAACGTCAAGGGCCGGGCACTAATCGTGTGGTGGTCGCGTGATCCGGCGTACGGCGGCTGGTCACCCGAGGGCGTGGGCGAATGGTTCAAGTCCATTCGCTTGGGGCGGTTCTTCAGCGTGGTCAGGTAGCCGCCTGTCGGCGGCGAGGCCGGTGGCCGGGGCCGGGGCCGGGGCCGGAACCGGTGGCCGCGAACCCAGGAATCCGCACCAAGAACCGGCTCGTCAGCTCTTCTAGAGATCGACCCTTGTCGTCGGTGGATGTGGCAGTTTCAACAATCTCGACGCGCTTGTCGAGAGGCTTCTCGCGTTTCTCCACCGAGGAAGCTGCGCGTGGATACTTTGAGTCGCTCGGTATCCGCAGAATGGAAGGAAAGCGACTGACGCTTCGGCCGCCCAAGGGTCCTAGTGTCCTGTAAGAGAAAAAG
>PMJE01000318.1:0-1363 GCA_003157315.1 Myxococcales bacterium
GGCCGCCTCCAGGCCGTGCTTGTCACCGTGAAAGCCAACCAACAGGGCTGAAGTGATGGTGGTGCCTTCCATCGCGATCCACAGAATGCCGAGGTTGTCCGCCAGCACCGTCACCAGCATGGTGGCGACAAAGCCGTGCACCAGCGCGTAGTAGTAGCGCAGCCGCTCGGCGCGCATCTGCCCGCGGGCCAATTCCTGGCGCATCCACCCCACCGTGGCCACCGAGACGGCCACTGCCAGCAGACCGATGAGCAGCAGAAACAGCACGGTCAGGTGGTCGGCGCGGAAGACCCCGAGCGCGCTTACCGGACCGCCCCGCACAACCCGGCCGGCAATGGCCAGGGTCAGCCCCAGCACAGTCAGTGATCCCACCAGGTCGAGCGCAGTCAGCACCCGCCGATCGCGCACAAGCAGCATGGCGAGGCCGACGGCCAAGGGAAGCAGAGGGGTGAGCCAGAGAAGACCGGAAGTCATCATCAGCCCCTCAGGTTTTCCAAATCAGCGATGTCGGTATCCACACTGGAGCGCACGCGCAGCACCAGGATGCCCATCACCAAAGCCCCCAAGACCACGTCGAGGATGATGCCGATTTCAATGATGAGCGGCATGCCCTGGCTCACCGCCATGGCGGTGAAGAAGATGCCGTTCTCCGTGGCGAACAGGCCCACCATCTGCACCAGCGCCTTTCTGCGCGAGGCCATCACCAGCACGCCGAGCAGAATGACAGCGATGCCCACCGGCAGTGCATTGCCGGTAATCGCCTGCCGCACAGGTCCCAGCGAGGCACTCAGCCGGAAAGCCAAGACCACAATGCCGGCGGCCAACGCGAGCGTGGCATTGATGGGAATCACCGGTTCGATCTCGCGCGAGATCTGGATCCGCCGCACCACCCAGATGAGCAGCCAGGGCAGCAGCACCGCTTTGACAATTATCGTGATGCCCGCAATGACCCACAAATCGGGATTGCCGGTGGCCGCACCCAGAACCGCGCCCGCAATGGCGAGAAACACTGACTGCACTGCCACCGCGTAGATGGCGCGAAAGAGCTGCCCCGAGGCCAGGATAAGCAGCGTCGAGAACAACAGCAACGCGCCGAGCACGTCGATAAGACGGGTGGCCAGCGCGACGCTCATAGGATCCTCAACGCCAGCGCCAGGAAGGCGCATACCAGCCCCAGGCCGAGGAACTGCGGCACACGGAAGAATCGCAGCTTGGCATATGAGGACTCGACCAAGCCCAGAAAGGTCGCCAGGGTAAACAACTTGGCGAAGAGCGCTCCCCCGGCTAGCAAGAGATCGATCGGTGCGAAGCCTTCGGCCAGGCCCAGCGGGAAGAACAGCGCCGCCACCAGGGTCAGGATCAC
>PMJE01000318.1:1450-5996 GCA_003157315.1 Myxococcales bacterium
GGCCGGCTCGACCAGCAGGCCAACCGTCATTTCACGCGAGGCGCCCATTCCGCCAAACGCCCCGCCCGCATCGAGCGCCCCGATCGCGCACAAAAAGCGCGCCAGCGCCAGCAACGCCAACAAGAGAATCGCGTCTCCCAGGGGCAGTTGGGCTGCACGCGAGGGAGCCCACAGCACCGGCAGCATGACGGTCGTGGTCACGGTGGCAGCCAAAACCAGTACCGGGATCGCGCGAAAGAACGGGCTGGCAGAATCGCTCTGCACGGTCCCCTTGCGCAACAGCTTGGCCAAATCACGGTACGGCTGCCAGAGGCTGGCGCCCTGCCGACACTGCAGCCGCGCCTTGAGCTTCTGGATGAAACCAGTCACCAGCGGCCCAAGCAGTACCAGCAGCCCGGCCTGGGCCGCCACCCTTACAATTGAAGCGATGTCCTCCATCGCTCACACCCTGGCGAAGAACAGCAAGGCAACCACCAGGGTGACCAGCACGAAGGCGATGTAGCCGTGAATGCGCCCGGTGCTGTACGCGCGAATGCCCTGTGCGGTCGCGGTGACCCAGCGTTTGAGCCGCGTGTACAGCATGGTTTCCGCGAGATCGACGACTTCACCGGTATATCCCAATCGGCGGATCACGTAGGGCGAGGGTCCGGTTTCTTTGGCAATTGCCCGGCGCGGACGATACACCGCCGCGAAGATCAAGCGCAGTGGCTTGGCAAATGCGGTGGCGGTATAGTCGAAGCGGCTGGTGGGAAGCATTCCGCAGGTCCACGTCGGTGCCAGCCGGCGCGGCGCCCGGCGCGGCCAGCCACGCAAAGCCCAGGCCACCAGTGCCAGCACGGCCAGCAAAGCCGCGACTGCGGTCACCGAAATGGAGGTCGCCTCCAGACCCGAAGTGACGCCATTTCCTGACAGCACCAATGGGCCACGCGCGGTGACCACTGCGCTGGCACCCAGGCCACCCAGCAGTTCCCGGGTCGGTCCATCGAGCAGGCGCATCGCGTACCCGGGTGCCAGCCCGAGCGCCACGCACGCCCCGGCGAGCAGCAACATGCCCGCGATCATCGGAGCGGGCGACTCGCTGGCCTGCTCGGCATGGAGCGAGCGCGGCCGGCCGAGAAAGGTAACGCCGAATGCCTTGGCGAAACACGCTGCTGCCAGCCCGCCGGTCAGCGCGAGCATCGAAGCCGCAATCCCCGCCAACATCCCCGAGGCACCGCCCAGTTTGGCGCCGCCGAGCAACAGGGCCTGGAAAGTCATCCACTCACTCACGAACCCGTTGAGCGGTGGCAGCGCCGAGATGGCCACCGCTCCGAGGAGAAACAGCCACGCGGTCCATGGCATGCGCCGGGCGAGCCCGCCCAGCTCCTCCATGTTGCGGACGCCAGTGCGACTGATCACGCTGCCCGCGCCCAGGAACAGCAGCCCCTTGAACGCCGCGTGGTTGAGCGTGTGCAGAAGCGACGCCGCCAGGGCCAAGGTGGCGAGTGGCTCGGCCCCGCGGCCGCGGGACAGCAGCATGGCCAGTCCCGCGCCGATAAGAATGATGCCCACATTCTCCACGCTGTGAAACGCGAGCAAGCGCTTGAGGTCGTGCTGCTGCAGAGCCAAGAGCACGCCGAGCACGGCGGAGACGGTTCCGACGATAAGCACGGTCCAGCCCCAGGAAGCTGGCAGCGGACCGCTCGCGGGAGCCAGGATGTCAAAGCCCAAACGGAAGATCCCGTACAACGCCACCTTGAGCATCACCCCTGACATGAGCGCCGAGGCGTGACTGGGCGCCGCTGGATGAGCCTTGGGCAGCCAGACGTGCAATGGCACCACACCCGCCTTGGCCCCAAAGCCGATCAAAGCGAGCATGAAGAGAGCGGTGCGCGTGGAGCCCGGCAGACTGCCNNGGTGAGGAAGACCACCAGCAGCGCAGCCGTTCCCGCGTGCGCCATGACCAGATAAAGCAGGCCGGCGCGCGTGTTCTCCTCGCTGCGCGTATCGCTCACCACCAGAACGTAGCTCGCCAGGGTCATGCCCTCCCAGGCGAGCAAGAAGGTGAGGCCATCGCCCGCGCAGCACACTCCCGCCATGCAGGCGACGAACACGGCCAGCGCGAAGGTCTGCACCAGCGGGGCCTTCGCGTGCGCACCCAAGTACGACGGCCCATACAGGGCAGCGGCCGCGGTGACCAGAGCCACCACCAAAAGGAAGAACGCCGAGAGGCCATCCAGCGAAAGCGACATCTCGGCAAAGGGGAACAGCCGCGGCAGCGCCAGGTACAAGGTTCCCTCGCCCCCGATGAGCACGCGCAGCGCGAGAGTCGCGCCCGCGGATGCGCCGGCCAGGATCAGCAAGTGCCCTAGCCACACAGCGCCGCGAAGCAAGGGTTTATGTACGGCCATTACGCCGGTCTATGTATCAAAAAGCGATCGAAAAGAAAACCAAAGAGACTTCGGTCGCCCAAGATTGCGGCCAACGCGGGGCTGCACGCTATGCGCTGGTTGATAATAGAACTACCGGCGTAACGGGAATCGTAATTGGGTCGGATCATGCCTGCGCCGTGCGCCGCGACGGTACGGTCAGCTGGGGCTGTGCACTCGGGACGGACACGCGGGTGCGCTGTTGGGGCGCCAATACCGTGGGACAACTCGACATCGGCACCACTTCGGCATACTCTATTTCGCCGGTCGTGGTGAAATCCGCGACGCCTTGAATGGGATGCGCTCTAGCGCTGGATACGCGCGGAGCCGCCCTTGGCGAATGCCTTGACCTGCTCCAGCGTCATCATGGTGGTGTCTCCAGGCGTAGTGGTGAGCAGCGCCCCGTGGGCCCAGCCGAGTTTCAAAGCTTCCTCGGCTGCCTCGCCGGCGAGCAGGCCGTAGATAAAACCGCTGGCAAAGCCGTCGCCGCCGCCCACGCGATCGAGCACGTCGAGTTCGCAGGTGGGAGAGACATGCGTCTTTCCGTTCACCCAGGCCACAGCACCCCAGGCGTGGCGATTGGTCGAGGCAACCTCGCGCAGGGTCGTGCACACGACCTTGACCTGCGGGAACTTGGCCGTGACCTTGTCGATCATGGCAAAGAACGCACCGGGGTCGAGCTTGGAGCGCTTCTCAACATCCTGGCCGGTAATGTTCAATCCCTTTTGCAGATCCTCCTCGTTACCCACCAGCACGTCGGCATTGGCCACGATGCGGCCGACGACCTCGGCCGCCTTGTGTGCGCCGCCCCAGATGTTCCACAACTTCTCGCGAAAATTGAGGTCAAAGCTGCAGATGGCGCCCGCTTGTTTCGCGGCTTTCATGCCTTCGATGATGACCTCGCCGGTGGTTTCGGAAAGCGCGGCAAAGATGCCGCCACTGTGGAACCAGCGCACGCCGTTCTTGAAGATCGCCCCCCAATCGAAATCGCCCGGCTTGAGCTGGGCGCCGGCTTCATTGCTGCGATTGTAGAATACGACCGGTGCGCGCACGCCATGACCGCGGTCACTGTACACGGTGGCCATGTTAGGACCGTTTACCCCGTTGTGCTTGAAGCGCTTGTAAAATGGCGTCACGCCCATGGCCCTGACCCGTTCGTGGATCATGTCGCCGATGGGATAGTCGACCATGGCAGTCGCGATTCCGGTATTCATGCGAAANNACGTGGATCTGGCAACTGGACGCCTTCCGCCAGGGGACAAGGCCCGGATCCAGGCGATGCACGAGTGCTCCCACGGATACAAAGTCGAGACCGCCTGCGGGACGAATATTCAGAATGTCGCTCATTTTGATCTTGCTCCTTGCTAGTTCACCGAGCGCTTTCAGCGCGTCTTCATGGCTACGCCGTCCATTGCGTGTGGAACTTGCCCTCCCGGTCAACCCGCTGGTAGGTGTGCGCGCCGAAGTAGTCGCGCTGCGCCTGCAGCAGATTCGCAGGAAGGACCGCCGAACGGTAACCGTCGTAGTAGGAAAGCGCGCTCATGAAGGCGGGGATGGCGACGCCATTTTCCGCCGCCAGGGAAACCACCTTGCGCCAGTCTTGCTGGTAGGAAGCCATCACGCCCGCGAAATATGGATCGAGCAACAGATTGGCAAGGGAAGGATTCCGAGCATACGCCTCCTTGATCCTGCCCAGGAACTGCGCCCGGATAATGCATCCGGCGCGCCACAGGGAAGAGATGACACCAAATTGAAGGTCCCAGTGGTACTCATGGTCAGCCGCACGCAAGAGCTGGAAGCCCTGCGCATAGGAACAGATCTTGGAGCTGAACAAGGCTTTCCGGATCATTTCTATGAAAGCCGCTTTGTCCCCGGTGAACTTCGCTGTCGGTCCCGCCAGCACGCCCGCGGCTGCCACACGTTCCTTCTTGAGGGCGCTTAGGGTCCGAGCAAACACCGCGTCGGCGATGGTGGGGGCGGCAGCGCCCAAGTCCAAAGCGACCTGGCTCGTCCACTTGCCGGTGCCCTTCTGCTCGGCGGTATCCAGAATGACTTGCACCATGGGCTTGCCGGTCTCGGGATCCTTCTTGGCAAGGATTTCGGACGTGATGCCCACCAGGTAGCTGCTCAGTTCTCCC
>PMJE01000207.1:0-12763 GCA_003157315.1 Myxococcales bacterium
TGTCCCGAGGTGGCGCCGCACGACATTGACGTTTTCATGGTGCCGGGCCTTGCCTTCGATGCGCGTGGTGGCCGTGTCGGCTACGGCGGCGGGTACTACGACGAGCTGATGGCCTACGTGCGCGCTCACCCGGACGGGCCGTCGGGTTTCTTCGTCGGGTTTGGATACGATTTCCAGCTTGTGGAAAGCTGTCCCACTGGTGAATGGGACGTGCCCATCCACTGCGTTGTCACGGACGCGCGCGTGGTCCGCTGTGGTGCCGTTCCTGAGTAAGGCCAGCCAATGAACCCAGTCGTCATTATCGTCGGCGTCCTGGTTGCCCTGCTTGCGGCGGGTATGGCTTTCTTCTTGGGACGGGCTTCCAAGCCGGACGCCGTACCCCAGACGGAAGAAGAGCGCCAGCGTGCCCTCGCCGCTGCGCACGCCGAGGCCGATGCCATCCGTCGACAGGCCGCGCTGGAGGCCAAAGAGTCGGCGCAGAAGATCCGAGCCGAGGTCGATGCCGAGCTGCGCGTGCGTCGACAGGAGCTTGACCGGCAGGTGGCCGCGACCGGCGCCAAGCATGAGGCGCTGGAGCGGCGCGACCGCGACCTCAAGGCCGAGAAGGAGAACCTGCACCGCAAGGAGCGGCAGCTTCAGGCGCGCGAGCAGGCGGCTGAGGCAGCGGCGCGCGCAGGCGCGGCGCAAGTGGCCGAGGCGCGGGCGCGCCTGGAGAAGGTCGCCGGCATGACCGAAGCCGAGGCCCGCAAGACGCTGGAGGCCGAGGTGCGTGAGTCGGCACGAGCGGCAGCCGCGCTTGAGGTCAGGCGGATCGAGGACGAGGCGCGCGAGCAGGCACAGCAGAAGGCGCAAATGATTCTAGCTGCAGCGGTGCAACGCTATGCCAGCGAATACGTTGCCGAGCGCACGGTTTCGGTAGTGCCCCTGCCTTCCGACGACATGAAGGGACGTATTATCGGCCGCGAGGGACGCAACATCCGAGCGCTGGAACAGGCCACCGGCATCGACCTGATCATCGACGACACGCCCGAGGCAGTGGTGATTTCTTGTTTCAATCCTGTGCGGCGCGAGATTGCGCGGCTGGCGCTTACCCGCCTTATCGCCGATGGTCGCATTCACCCGACCCGCATCGAAGAGATGGTCGAGAAAGCCACTGAGGAGGTCGAGCAGCAGTGCAAGGAGGCGGGTGAGCAAGCGGTCTTCGACTTGGGCATCGGCCGTTTGCACCCCGAGCTGTCGCGGCTTCTGGGCAAGTTGAAATTCCGCGCAGGCAGCGGGCAGAACCTGCTCGCCCATTCGGTCGAGGTGGGCTACCTTTCGGGCGTGATCGCGGGCGAGCTCGGCTATTCAGTCAAGACCGCCCGACGTGCGGGCCTACTGCACGACATCGGTTGCGCTGCGGAGCAGGAAATCGAGGGATCGCACGCCCAGGCGGGCGCGTTGCTGGCGCGCAAGTACGGCGAGTCGACCAAGATCGTCCATGCCATCGAATGCCACCATGGCGAGGTTGCCGCAGATGACGTGCTCGACCACATTGTGGATGCGGCCAATGTGCTGGCCAACCAGCGACCGGGTGCCAAGCGCGAAACCCTCGAGACCTACGTGCAGCGACTGGCCGACCTGGAGAAGATCGCGGGCACTTTCGATGGGGTCGAGCGCGCCTTCGCCATCCAGGCGGGACACGAAGTTCGTGTGCTGGTCGAGAATAGCAAGGTCACCGACGAACAAGCGCGCAGCCTGTCCAAGGCCATCGCACGCAAGGTAGAGGCGCAGCTCGCCTACCCAGGACAGATTCGCGTGTCGGTAGTCCGTGAAACCCGGGCCGTCGACTACGCCAAGTAGTGCTCGGGCGGACTACTTGCGCTTGAGCCAATAGCCCGGTTCGCGAGCTCCGTGCGCGACTGCGGCTTCCTCAATGCTATCCGGCAGCTTGCGATAGACCGCTCGTGAACCCTCAGAATTCTGAGGACCGACGGACTCCACGGATGTCGTCTGACGTGCCGCCAGCTCTCATATCCCCGTGGTTGGAGCATCCCGGAGCCGTGCGCGGTTGCATTTTCCGGCAGCGTGTCCGACGGCGGCGCTTGCATCGACGACGTGGAATGCGCGAACGGCTCCATGTGTGTTGTCGACTCGACTACGACATGCGAGGGCACGTGCATGCCGGCGTCGGGGGGAGCCTGTCGCACGAATGATGATTGCCCTTCGCAGCAGTACTGTGCGGCCGCGATGATGCAGGGGCCGGTCGGGAGCAGCGTGCAGAGCGATGCGTCCTCCACGATTGCTCTGGGCTTTGCTCGGGAATATCCTCGGGTCTGCGAACCGTCGCAGCAACACGGAGAGCAACTATGCCGTTGATGAATAGGCTGGGCCTGCTAGCGCTGTTCCTCGCAACGTTGGCCATTCTGAACTCTTGCGGAAGGACCGGCATGGGTGGCTCGTCGGGCGGGGCTTCAGCTGGTGGTTGGGCAATATCTGGCGGAGGGCTGACTAGCGTTGGTGGCTGGGCGTCATCGATGGGAGGGCAGGCGGACGCGGCGCCGCAAGACGCTGCGGGTGGGACTGGCGGGACTACGGCTGGTCCCAGCGGCGACGCGGCTTGCTTGGGCAGCGATGGGGCAACGACCTCAGCGGACAGTAGCGCTGTCAGGGTCGTGGATGTCTCGGCTGGGAGTTCTTTGACTTGCGCTGTACTCAGCGACGGGTCGCTTCGCTGTTGGGGAAATGGCCTTGGCTATGGCCCAGTGCCGGTGGTCGTCTCGAAGATCTCTCGAGCGATTGCTGTGTCAGTCGGTTCGGATGGCGGGTACTCGGCGGTCGCATTAGTGCATGTCTGCGCGCTCATAGCGGATGGTTCGGTGCAATGCTGGGGCAACAACACCGATGGTCAGGCAACTGGGACTCTTCAATCTGGCGGTGGCGCGAGTCCGGCGGCAGTGGCGGGCATCACCTCCGCCATTGCGGTTTCAGCGGGCGGGCAGCACACCTGTGCCCTCCTGAAGGACGGCACGGTCCGATGCTGGGGGTCCAACAGCAACGGGCAACTCGGCAACGGGACCACGAGCGCCCCCGGCCCCCCGACCGCCGTCGTAGGCCTGGGCGGCGCCGTCCAAGTATCTGCGGGCGCTAGCCACACTTGCGCGCGACTAGAGGACGGCACTGTCCGATGTTGGGGACTGGCTCCTGGGCTGAACTCCACGCCAGGAGATATTGGGGTCTCCGACGTCGTGGATGTTAGTGCTGGATACCAGCATAGCTGCGTTGTGTTTCAAGATGGCTCGGTCGCCTGCTGGGGCTGTTTGTACGACAGCGGGACAGGGCCCGGTTTCAACTGTGATGAGCGGCCTGGGACGGCAAAGGTTCCGAGCGTTTCGCAGGCGGTTGCAATTTCCACCGGGTACAAGCACCGGTGCGCGTTGCTTGTCGATCACTCAATCCAGTGCTGGGGCAACGATGGCAATGGGAAGCTCGGAATCGGGGCTTCCGACTGGTACGCCGACTCGGGTGGCGTCAACTCGGGTCTCGTAATTGGCGTTAGCCAAGGGGTCAAAGTTGTTGTGGGCTACGATCGTTCATGCGCCATCATCGCGGATGGTTCGCTGCAATGCTGGGGGGCCGGCACGGCCAATGGCGGAACCACCAGTAGTGGCGTGCCTGTGCCGGTGACGGTGACCGGTCTTTAGAGTAGTCCTCACCCCACCTCACGCATGGCGTCGCTGGTGCAGTCACCCACGCCCTGCGACTCTCCCGATTGGTGTCCCAATTGGGGTCGCTCGGTTGACGCTGGCCCGGACGTATCGAGCGAGCCGCGGCAGCGGAGCAGAACACGCGGCATCGAGCCCAGGAAAAGCTAGCTCGATCACCCCCCGTAGAGTCGGTCGAAGAAGGCGTGCATATCTTCCAGCTTGGCGCCGATGAAGGCGCGACCCACTTGCGCCGCCAGACGGGCCAGCGGCGGTCCTGAGTTGGCCAGTCGTTCGAGTAGGCTGCGCGCCTGCTTCGCATCCTCGCCCGGCTTGCCACCGTCAAGCCGCGAGGCCTGAATAACCAGCGCCTCAACTGCCACCAGCCGGCGCGAACTGTCGGTCTCACAGTTTTCCAGGATCTCGGCCACTTCGGCCGGGCGGCGCTGGCGAGCCCAGGTGGTGCCTAGGCCGCGGATGGCAGCAGCGCGCACATCTTGGGCCGGATCGCCGATGGCCAGTTCGAGGAAAGGCCCTGCCGCCTTGGGATCGCGCTGGGCGATGCGGGCCAAAGCCTCAGCCGCTGCGGCGCGGACCGATTCACCCTGCTGATGCAGCACCCCGGCCAACAAAGCCGCGGTGGCCTCGGGCGCCCCGGTGACATCGCCCAGGGCCAAGGCGCCCATCCGCCGGGTGGCCGGATCGCTCGCGCGCAGCATGGCCTCGAAGACCGGCAGGACACGCTCGGGGCCGGTCCCCGAAGCGGCTGCCAGCGCGCGCACCGCCTCGGCGCGCACCAGGCCCTGGCGGTCTTCGGCTCCCGCCTGCAAGATCTCCAGTGCGGGTGGCTGCATGCCGGCCGCGGCCTTCATGGCCTCAAGCCGCAGGCTATCGTTGCCGTCCCGGACAGCCAGGCGCAGGATGCTGGTCAGGCTCGCGTGCGCGGCAACTCGCAGGACGATCTGGCGCTCCTCGAGATCGCCCTGCAGGAAGAAGCCCGACAGCTTCTTGTCGAGATCGGCGGCACGGTTTCCCAGCGGCGATCCGGTATTGGCATAGACTATCAGCGCCTCGGCGGCCGCTACGCGCACCGTGCGCTCGGGATCTTCGAGCAAGTTGATGAGCGGCCCGAGCACGATTTCGCGGACCCGTCCGGCCAGCGCGCCCAGCGAGGCGGCGGCCGCGGCACGCACAGTCGGCTCGTCCGAAGAGGTCAGCTCGATGGCCATGCGCGCGGCGCCCTTGGGATCGCCTTCGGTCAGACTGCCCAGGCAAGAGGCGGCCTCGGTGCGCACCTCGCGGTTGGCATCGCGTGCAGCCATGCGCAGGTAGGGTGAGGCGGCGGCAGGATTCTTGACGGCCACAACACACAGGGCGCGCGCGCACGCGCCGCGGGTGTTGACATCGCCTTGCTTGAGCGCGCGCACCAGCGCAGGCAGCACCGCCGGCGGCCGGGATTTGCCGATCTCGCCCAGCGCCTCGACGATGAAGCGACGCAGACCCGGTCGCACGTTGGCCAGCACATGTCCGAGCAGCTCGGCGATCACGACCGGCTGTGCAACCGCCAGACGCAGTGCTGAGTCGAGCGCGGCCTTTTGCACCTCGGCGTTCGGGTCGAGCAGCGCTTTGCGTACCAGTTCGGGACCTTCGCGTCGCAAGTAGCCGAAGCCACGCGCCGCCTCCACCCGCACTTCGGGGGTTGGATCGTAGAGGAAGACTTTGAGCGGCTTTGCCGCCATGTCGGGCTGCTTGATCGCCACCACTCCCCAAAGCGCCGCGCCGGTCACTCGCCCGGAAGGTGGGCCTTTGCTGGCAGCCAGGGCCAGCTCGCTCACCTTGGCGGGATCGATCAGCCGGGCGTAGAGCGGTAGGGCGACGGTGCGCAGGCGTGGCGACGCGTCCGGCATCACCGCCTTCTCCAACATGGGGCGCAGATTGTTGGAAATGGTGTTGGTACGGCGGAGAAACGACAACGCGGAGACGCGCGCCTCTTCGGGCGCACTTTCATCCGACGCAATCTGGGCCAGAACTGTCGCGGCCTCGGTCGGGGCTCGCACTGCGATCTGGTCGAGCAGCCCCACCGCGGACCGCCGGGCCATTCCGTCCGTGCTCCACAGCGCCAGGCGCACGGCATCGGCCGCTGCCGCAGGCGAGCGCGCGGCCAAATCGAGCAGCGACGTCTCCGCCTGCCGGCGGAACGAGGCGTCCTTGTCGGCGAGAGCCACCGACAGAATGCTGGCGGTAGTGGTGGCATCGAGGCTGCTGCACTCCCGCAGGACCGCGCTGCGCACGGCAAAGGATTGGTCGGCCAAAGCGGCGCGCAGAGTGGCGGCGTGGGCACCCTTGCCCTGACGTCGATCAATGGCGGCCGCCACCTCGACCCCGCGTCGACGCACATCGGGCGACGGATCGTTGAGCGCGGCAGCCAGGATCTCATCTTCGCCAGCGCGACCGGTGCCCACCACGGCCAGGGCTTCCAGGGCGTCGCGACGTGAGGCGGGATCGGCAAAGGCTTGTTTCAGCGAGACCACGCCGTTGGGTTCACCGAGCAGCACCAGCGAAACCCCGCGCGGCACTGGCCCCAGACCATCGATCACTGCGCGCAGCCAGGAAGGAAGCCGGGCTGTCCGGTTGGCATCCAGGGACCCCAGGGCACGGCCGCTGGCGATGCGAGAGCCCAGATCGCCCGCGACGCTGCCGGCGGCGAAGCCAGTGTCGGCGATCATCGAACCGTGGCGGGGATGGGCCGAAAAGAAGTGCAAGAAGGCAAGCGAGGGACGTCCCCGTAGCACGACGACCCGGCTGCCGGGCTGGTCGCGCGCGGGCTCGAAGGCCAAAGTGTAGGTGGTGCGCACCTCAAAGATGAGGGCGATCAATACGGCGAGCAGCAGGGTGATGGACGAGCCGATCTGCACAGCGCTGCGCCGGATGCTGCGTTTGAGCGTGGTCGCTTCATCGGATGCCAGGTCACCGCCGAGATAGCGGCGCACCCGGCGGATTTCAGGCAGCGAGAGGCGTCCGCCGGCTAGAATGCGGCGGCGCAAGGTGCGGCGGATGTCGTGCGCCGCACTCACGTCACTGGCCGCGAAATCCTCGATGCGGGCGACCAGACACGGGTGGGCCGGCGCATAGCGGTCGGCGGATTCCGGCGGGAACTTGCGCAGGATGCCTCGACTCACCAGCGGCGCCACCACCTGTTCGACCGTGGCCATGGGTAGGCCGGCGCGAGTTGCTAGTTCCTCGACGGTTGAGCTTGCGGGGCGGGCGGCTGCCAGAAGCACCCGCAAGGCCGGTCGGCCGCCGGCGTCGTGCACAGCCCGCTGGAAGAAGTTGTGCAGCAGTATGGCTGCGCCCCCGCTGCGCTCGTAGCGACGCAACGACGTCAGCCGCAACTCGACCGCCATGCGGGCGACGATTTGCAGATCGGCGGGCAAGCAGGAGCCGTTCCGGCACAGATCGCCGGCCATCAACGAAGCCAGGCCAGCTTCGAAGAAGGTGCCGGTGCCAACCGCGGTCTGCTCCAGAATCTGAGTGGCGCTTTCCCGGTCAAGGCGGCCGAGATCCATCCAAGCCCCGGCCGCGGGTGTCAGATTGCAGGCGTTGTAGAGAAGATCGAGACGGTGAAAAGAACAGGTATCCACGCACAGGAGAATGCGCATGCGAGGCCCGGCCCCCTCGGTGACCGTGAGGAGCAACGCGGCCAGTTGGTCGAGAGTGGAAGTGCCGGCACCGGGGTCGTGAGGAGTGAGAATGGTCTCCAGGTGGTCGAGAATGAGCAAGGTTCCCGCGTTTGAGCTACGCGCCAGGCGCACCAGATAGTCGGCTGGGCCATCGCCAGGAGTGGGTGGCTCGCCGCGCACGCGTCCCGCGGCCTGCCACATCTCTTGCTCGATGTCGCCGTAGGCGCCGAGGTAGACCCCGGTGACGTCATGCTTGGCCAGCGCGGGCAAGAGCCCGGCCCGCAGCAAGGACGTCTTGCCCACGCCCAACTCGCCGGTAAGCGCCACGACACGATCCCCTTCCTTGCACACCAGGCGGTCAAGCGCGGCGATCTCGTCCGCGCGGCCGAAAAACAGCGCAGCACTATTTTCATCGAACGGAACGAGACCCCGGAACGGACCGGGACCGGGAATGCCGCCGACCGACATAGCGGACAGAATAGCCGCACGGCCAGAGGAGGGAAGGGGAAAGTGCGGGGGGTGGACGGGAAGGCTGACCGGCAGCGGGGGCGGCCAGCCTGCTATTCCTCGGTGCTGACCTCTGACTCGAGGATGACAGGCTCTTCGTCGTAGTCGGAGATCACGGTTTCGCGGCTCAAGGCGTCGGTGGCTGAGGGCGGGAAGAAGCCGTCGACAAGGTCGGCTATCTCGTCGTGCGAGGTGCCGCGCTTCACGGTGGCCAGTGCATAGATCATGTGGCCGTCGTCGATGATCGATAGGTAACCCATACGGCGGCCGTCCTCAATGGACCATAGGTCCCACGCCTCGGCGGCGCGCGTGCGGGTGGCGCGCGTGGCGTAGAAGGTGCGCGGGTCGTGCCGAGTGATGGGCGTGATCTTGGGGTCCCGAGACATGGGTATTCAAAGTAGCACATCGCAGACTTGCGGTACTGGTACCCCGGCACTCAACGCCAGGGCGCCGGCAGAATGGGCGGCTTTTCCATGGCCCGGCGGGTTCGCTGCAGCTCGATCTCGCTGATCAGCACGGCAGGCGCGGCGGTCGATACCGGCACATAGCCCGATTCAGCGCCGCAGTAGCCGTTGAACACCGCGCTCGTGTCCGAGGTCGCGAGGATGCGATTGAGCGAGCCGATGGGCGTGCCCACGAACTCCACCCCGCGCGCCAGGGTTTCCTTGCCGGTCTCCGCATCCACCCGGTACACGATGCGCGGCATGCCCTTGAATGCCTGGAAGTCATAGGTAGTGGTATTGGTCTGGCCGCCGCTGATGTCCGAGATGATGAGTCCAAAGCTCTTCTTCTGCCGCCGGATCTCGTCGAGCAGCATCTCTTTGAGCTTGGCATAGGGCACCGTTTTGTCGGACTTCACAATGGTGGTGGCCATGCGGCCGATGGGATCAAGCGTGCCCTCGGCGCGGCCATGGCCGTTTGAACTGGGCGAGCCCTTCACCGGGGTGCGGCTCTTGAGGTAGTTGCGCAAGATGCCGTGGTCCACCAGGGTCACCGGGAACGAGGCCACGCCCTCGTCGTCGAATTCGTAGTGGCCGTTGAGCGACACGCCATCCAGTTTGCCGGCCGAAGGATCGTCGAGCACTGTGAGGAAGGTCGGCAAAATGGTCTTGCCGATCTGGCCCTTGAAGGTCGCGCCTTCCTTGTTGTCGTTCTGCCGCTCGCCTTCCAGCCTGTGCCCCAGCGCCTCGTGGAAAAACACCCCGGCTGCCTCGGGCAACAAGATGGCCGGGCCGTTGAACGGATCCATCATGGGTGCCTCACGCAGACGCTTGACCTCGTCGGCAAGTTGCTTGGCGGTGCGTTCCAGGGTGGCGTCGTCAGGCATTTCGCTCTCGGACGCACCATAGAAGCTCTTGAAGTGGTTGATCAGCATTCCGTCGGCGGCGCGCGCGTTGGCGGTCATGTGCAAGCCGTAAATCAGGCGCTCGTTCACCAGTTCAGTGCCTTCGGTGGTAACGATGAACCGGGTTTGGTGATCGACCGACAGCTTGACCTGGGAATCGAAGATCTCCGGGTAGAGTTTGAACAGGGCAGAAACCCGGCGCAGGCGGTCTTCCCAGGTCGCGCGGTCCAGCTTGAGCGTGATCGGTTTGTCGACGGCTCGCTGGGGCTTCTCGCGCGAGAAGCTGGCCATTGACTCGTCCTCCACTATCTTGGTCACACGCGCCCCGCGCTTCTTGTGTAGTAGCGCCAAAGCCTGCTTGTAGCGCGCGTCGGTCTGCAGCCAAAGCGTGGCCCGCAGCACGTCCACATTGTCGTCGATGGGCGCGCTCACCGGCGGCTCATAGCGATCGAAGTCATCCATATCGAACGTCTTCTCCGTGGTGTCATCGGCAGTGTTGTCGAACTTGTAGCTGCCTACCCGCACCTCCACATTGGCCTGGCGCACATGCTGGTGGCTGTCTTCCAGCAGGNNAGGCGCAGCTTGTCCTGGGAACGGTGAAGCTCGTTCTTCAGCGCATTCAGCAGCCCCAGCCGGTGATCGGGTCCGGTGGGAGCGATCTTGCCGGCGTGCACGGGGCTGGCGAAGAGGAAGAGAACCAGCAGGAAGGGCAAAGTTCGAGCCGCGTGGGGAGCCGGCGAGNNGCCGAGCGAAGCGAGCGGGGTGGGTGTGGGCCTGGGGGGCCGAAGGGTGAAACGAACCCTTTCAGGGTTCCCATGTGAATCGCGTGGGGAGCCGGCGAGCTTTGCTCGCCGTGTACCATCGCGGGAGGGTTTGGGAACCCTTTCAGGGTTCCCATGTCAACGACTTGTTTGGGTGCCATTGCGCCTCGGGGGTGAAGTTAGCTAGTCTTACCGCTTCGCAGCCCGAAAGAAAGCCGAAGCGATGGCCAAGATCAACACCCACTACCAGAAACTGCAGGCCAGTTACCTCTTCCCCGAGATCGGGAAGCGCGTGCGGGCCTATGCGGATGCCCACCCGGCGGCGCGCATCATCCGTCTGGGCATCGGCGACGTTGTGCTACCGCTGCCCGCTGCCATCGTTGACGCGCTCAAGGCTGGCGCCGACGAGATGGCGCGCAAGGAAACCTTTCGCGGCTACGGTCCCGAGCAGGGCTATGATTTCCTGCTCGACGCCATTGCGGCCCACTACCGCAGCCAGGGCGCAGACGTGGCCTCCGATGAGATCTTTGTCTCCGACGGGTGCAAGTGCGACACCGGCAACATGCAGGAGATCTTCTCGCTCGACAGCGTGGTGGCGGTGACCGACCCGGTCTACCCGGTCTACGTCGACACCAACGTGATGGCCGGCCGCACTGGTCTTGCTGACAGCAAAGGCCGTTACGCGCGCCTGGTCTACTTGCCCACCACGGCGGAAAACGGCTTCGATCCGCCCCTGCCCGAAGGCCGCGCGGATCTGGTCTATCTTTGCTCGCCCAATAATCCCACTGGCGCGGTCATGTCGCGCGCCTCGCTGGCACGCTGGGTGGCCTGGGCCAAGCAGCACGAGGCAATCATTCTTTTCGACGCGGCCTACGAGGCGTTCGTGCGCGAGCCGGGCTTGCCCCGCAGCATCTTCGAGATCCCGGGCGCGCGCGAGGTGGCCCTGGAATTCCGCAGCTTCTCCAAGACGGCGGGCTTCACGGGCACACGCTGCGCGTTCACCGTGATCCCAAAGGAATGCAAGGCGCGCGACGAGTCGGGTGCTTGGGTGGCGCTACACGGCTTGTGGAACCGCCGGCACACCACGAAGTTCAACGGGGTCAGCTACCCCATCCAGCGGGCTGCCGCCGCGGTCTTCACCCCTGAGGGTGCGCGCGGCACGCAGACCAACATCGACTACACCATGGAGAATGCGCGTCTGATTCGCGAGGGGTTGGGCCGCGCCGGTTACCGCGCTTTCGGCGGGGTGAACGCGCCCTACATCTGGATGCAGGTGCCAGCGGGCATGACCTCGTGGCAGTACTTCGACCGCTTGCTCCACGAGGCCAACGTGGTGGGCACGCCCGGCTCGGGCTTCGGCAGCTGCGGCGAGGGATACTTCCGCCTCTCTGCCTTCGGCTTCCGCGAGAACGTAGAGGAGGCGCTGGAGCGCATTCGGACGAAGTTGCCGGCTTGACTCTGGCACGGCAGACCCGCATCCTCGAAGCCCCCAAACCATTTCACAAGGAAGATCCATGCCTGAGCAGAAAGCTACCGCCAAGAAGCCCGCTGCCGCCAAAGCCGTGAAGACCGTGGAAGCCGGTGGCAAGACGTGCCGCGCCCCCAAGTGCAAGCAGCCGGTCCGCGCCAAGGGATACTGCCGCAAGCACTACATCGGCTGGCGTCGCGAAAAGGTAGGCAGCAAGTTCCGCTACAAGATGTGCAGCAAGGAAGGCTGCCGCAAGCCCGCCGTGCTGGCCGGTCGCTGCGCCGAGCACAAGAAGGGCGCCGAGGCCACCGAGGCGGCCGCTGCCGCCACGCCCGCCACCCCCGCCGCAACCTAGCCAAGGCGCCAGGCGACGGTTGACAGGCGACAGCCTCCTCGGGCTGTCGCCGCCAGCATCGAGTCCTCTCCATGTACAAGATCGTCATACGCGGTGGCCGCAGGCTGCGCGGTGAAGTGCGAGTTTCCGGCGCCAAGAACGCGGCGCTGCCCATCCTGGCTTCATCGCTGCTGGCCTCCGGTCGTTCCACCTATCGCAACGTTCCGGATCTGGGCGACGTGGTGACGATGAAGAAGCTGTTGCGCCAACTGGGCGCCGAGGTGGACGGCGACGGCCGCACCACGGTGGACAGCACCCATATCACCAACTTCGAGGCACCCTATGAGTTGGTCAAGACCATGCGTGCCTCGGCCTTGGTGCTGGGGCCGCTGGTGGGGCGCTACGGCGAGGCGCGTGTGTCGCTGCCTGGCGGCTGCGCCATCGGGGCACGGCCCATCGACCAGCACCTGAAGGGCCTGGCTGCCATGGGGGCGCGCATCGAACTCGAGCACGGCTTGGTCAGCGCTAAGGCCAAACGGCTGCACGGGGCCACTATCGTATTCGACCTGGTCACGGTGACTGGCACTGAGAACCTCATGATGGCGGCGGCCTTGGCCAAGGGCTGCACCACCCTGGAGAACGCCGCTTGCGAGCCCGAGGTCGAGGAGATGGCGCGCGTGCTCAACAAGATGGGCGCGCGCATCCGCGGGGCAGGAACCTCGCTCATCAACATCGAAGGGGTGGATGAATTGCATCCGCTCGACCACGCCATCATCCCCGACCGGGTGGAGGCGGGCACGCTCATGGTGGCGGCGGCGGTGACCCGGGGCAACGTNNCGGGCGCGGCGAGATCCGTCCGGCTGACATTGCCACCCGGCCATATCCGGGATTCCCCACTGACATGCAAGCCCAGTTCATGGTGCTGATGGCGCAGGCGCGCGGCCAGTCGGTGCTGAGCGAAAACATCTTCGAGAATCGCTTCATG
>PMJE01000207.1:12772-16091 GCA_003157315.1 Myxococcales bacterium
GGCCACCGACCTGCGCGCCTCGGCCTGCCTGGTGCTGGCCGGCCTTGCCGCTGCGGGCACGACTGAGGTCTTGCGCGTGTACCACCTGGATCGCGGCTACGAGCACTTGGAAAAGAAGCTGCGCGGGCTGGGCGCGGATATTCGTCGGGTCAAGGGCGAGCTGTAGCAGCCGCATAGTGCGCTCCGGGGCAAACCCGGCTATTCTGGTACTCATGGCCCAGCTAGATCTGCGGGAAGAACTGAAGCGCGACTTGCGGCGCCACCCGCGGGTTGAGCTGCAGGGCCTGTACGAGGCGGCCGCCGAGCGTGAGAAGCTGGCGCAGGCGCTGCCGGTATTCTTGCCTTTTGGGGGCAAGACCTACAAAGCCGCGCTGTGGGTGGCGGACTGGGACCATCGCCTACCTTCACAGAACGTCATCGTGCGCCTGTACGCCTACTACGCCAGCCAGGGCAAGCGGGTGGCGGAGGAAAGCTTCGGCGAACGCAAAGAACAGATCGCCGCCGAGACGATCTTCCCCGAGTTTGACGTCGCCGACTTTGGTGGCCTGTCCGCCGACGAAGTGTACGAGGCCGACGGGCCGGTCGGGGGCGACCTCAAAGCCTTCCACCTCGTCAGCGAATGGCGGCGCGAGATCGAGCCGGCACTGGCGCGCAAGGCTGAACAGATCGTGCGGGCTTCGCACCACTTTCAGGAAATTGCCAGCCAGACGCGCGCGCGGCCGCCCGGGCTGGGCGATCTGGAAGCCGCCGAATGGTCCCCACCAAGCGAGAGCGGGTACAAGGGCTGGGGGCTGGATGTCTGGTACCTGCGCGCCTTCAACGGCATGGTGGGCGAGGGCACCGCCTTTCTGGTCGATCTCGAGGCAGGCGAGGTTGTGCGCCAGCGGGACTTCCAATTCCGCGCTGGCTGAGCAAGTTAGCTATTTCTCACAGAGGCCACAGAGAGCACAAAGAACACAGAGGGCGGAAAGAAGGAAGGAATCCGGACTGCGCTGAACCCAACCCTTCCCGTTCTCATCCGGCTCTGTGGCCTCTGCGCCCTCTGTGAGAAATAGCTAGCTTCCATTTTGTGAACGCGAGCTGAGCGCTATCTTGTCATCAGTTGCAGTCCGAGCAGGACGGCGTTGCCGGTCTGGCCTTGAACCTTGCTGTAGCGGTAGTCCAACGCCACACGGGCGCGCGAGCCATCGATGATGTACCCAAGCTGGGCGTCGGCCAGCGCATCGGTGTCGCCGGTAGCTCGGTCGGATGCCTGCTGCAGGCGAAACAGCGGTTGGAACTTGCCCGCGCCGACCTCGATGGGCAGAAGGTAGCTGGCCAGGAAGAAGTAGGTGACGCTTTCCGTGGTGTAGCTGCCCCAAATCTTGGAGAAGGCACCTTCTAGATCCATCACGCCGGCAAGACCCAGGTTTTTCTCGAAGAACAGATCGAAATTCAGCTCGGTGAAGTCGGCCAAAGCCAGCACCTGATTTGTGGGGTCGAGCTCTGGCGAGCCATTGTGCTCGTGCTGAAAGCCCGCGCCAAAGGCCAGGACGTCCTTGCTGCCGTAGTAGGTGCTGGCATTGCGGTAGCCGGGCTCGGGATTGAGCAGGCTGAGGCTGAGGCGGCCCGAATAGAGCGGGCTCTGGGTTGGATCGGCGAGGTTGAACACGCCCAGGTAGTACTTGAAGGTGCCACCGCCAAGCTGGCCCCACAGGGTAACCCCGTCGCTGCGGCCGTGGGGGCCCTGCAGCGCGCCCGCTGGTTTTTCCTTGGGCACGAACTGGCCTGGAAAAAGCCAGGGTGCGATGCCCCACTCGGTACTGAGCCCGGACCGATCGGCGGGCACCAGCATGCGGCCCACCCACAGGTTGAAGGCGTCGTGCAATTCGAACCGGGCGATGAGATCGAGCACAGCCGCGCTCCCGGTGGTGTCGTAGTGATCGTTCGCGTCGACGACTGTGCCGAAGCTCCCGACGAAGTCGGCCTGCCACAGGATGTGGCGCGTGGCCTGGCCCGATAGGAGAAGCTGCACTTGCCCGTCCATGCCCAGGTCATTGAGCTTCTCGGGCTGGTTGGGATTTTGAATGCGCAGACCCAGCCGGGTACCGACATCCGCCTCAAGCAACTTCAAAGGGGCGGCGATCCCAGGTACGGCAGGGGCCACCGGCGGCGGTGGCGGCGGCACTGGCGCGGGAGGTGTGGCCTCCAGGATAGACGTGGGCGGAAGCGGTTCCGGCGGCGGGACCGTGGGTGGAGCAGGAGCGGCCAGGGCGGGCGTCACTCCCACGAGCGCGAGCGCGGCCATTTGTCCGATGGTCCTGCGTGCAATGAGTAGCTGACTCATGGTGCGGCTACCGTACCGGAAAGACCGTCCCGAGTCGAACGGCACAGGGAACCCCGCTTTTCATTGGCGCTGGCTCTATCTTTGGGGTAGGCGCGACCTCGGGTCGCTCGCGCCGCCTTCGTCCGCCCAGCATCGATCCAGGGCCGTGGCGAGATGGCGAAGCAGAGGAGCGCGCACCTCTGCCACAGCCACAGGACGGCCGAGGATGTGGGTCATGGAAGCCATCACCGAGGCAGGAAGACCACAAGGATTGATGGTGCAGAAGCGTTCAAGTTCGGTGCACACGTTGATCGCGAAACCGTGCAAGGTTACCCAGCGGCGTACCGCCACGCCGAGCGAGGCCAACTTGTGCGGGCCGGCCCACACTCCCGTGAGCCCGGGGCGCCGGCCGGCGTCGATGGTGAACTCGGCCAGGGTGCGGATGATGGCCTCCTCAAGGCGGCGCAGATAGAGGTGCACGTCACGCTCATCTTCGCGCAGGAACAGGATGGGGTAGCCGCAGAGCTGGCCCGGCCCGTGGTAGGTCACGTCGCCCCCGCGCTCGACCTGGAAGACCGGCATGCCCGCCGAGGCGAGCAGGTTCTCCCGATGCGCGCCGCGGCCCAGGGTCAGCACGTGGGGATGTTCGACCAGCACCAGAGTGTCCGGAATTTCATCACGCTGACGCGCGGCCAGCAGATCCTGCTGCACGCGCCACGCCTCCGCGTAGTCGCGCGTTCCAAGGTCAATGATCCGTGCTGGTTTGATCACTCCCCGCGCGCGTTCAGGGGAACGTAGCTGGTGAGCGTGGGGCCGATATAGACCTGTCGCGGCCGGTAGATGCGTCCCTTGGGATCGTCGAGGATTTCCTTGAAATTGGCGATCCAGCCGGGCATGCGGCCAATAGCGAAGATGACGGTGAACATCTCGGTGGGGATGTGCAGCGCGCGCATGATGATGCCACTGTAGAAATCCACATTCGGATAGAGCTTGCGCGAGAGGAAATAGTCGTCC
>PMJE01000109.1 GCA_003157315.1 Myxococcales bacterium
GCTCATGCTGCCGTTCAACCGGCCTGAAGCACTCAACGCCGTGGCCCAACGGCTGGGCTGGGACCTGGGGCACAGCCCGTATCGCGATACCTGGTATGGGGTGATTCTGCTCGTCGAGGGAACCTTCGTCTCGCTCTACACCGCGGTGTTTGCCGGCGTGACGACTTGGGTCGAGCGTCGTATCGCGGGACGCATGCAGAGCCGCATCGGCCCCAACCGGCCGGGCGTCTTCGGGTTCATCTCCTGGGTGGCCGACGCGTTCAAGATGCTCTTCAAAGAGGATCTGATTCCGGCCGAGGCAGACCGTTTGCTTTTCCGGGCCGCGCCCTACTTCTCCATGGTCGGGCTGACCCTGCCCTTTGTGGTCTTGCCCTTTGGCGAAAGCGTGGTGGTGGCAGACCTCAATGTGGGCGTGTTCTACCTGACCGCGACCAGCGCCTTTATCGTCGTCGGCATCCTGGTGTCGGGTTGGGCTTCCAATTCCAAGTGGGCGCTCTTCGGCGCCGTGCGTGGGGCGGCCCAGGTCGTGTCCTACGAAATTCCGGCCGGCATCGCCATCATGGTCCCGGTGATGATGGCGGGAACCCTGTCCATGCAGGGAATCATCCGCGCCCAGGGCGGCTGGCCCTGGCAGTGGTTCGCTTGCCAGAACCCGGCGGCNNTTTGTCGCGTTCTTCATTACCCTCACCGCATCGCTGGCTGAAGGCAATCGCACGCCCTTTGACTTGCCCGAGGCTGAATCGGAGCTGGTGGCGGGCTACCACGCCGAGTACTCGGGCTTCCGCATCGCGCTCTTCCTGATGGTCGAGTGGGCCAATATGTGGATCATGGGCGCGCTGGCGGTAACTCTGTTCCTGGGCGGCTGGCAGATTCCCGGTGTGTCAGTGGAGACGATTAATCAGGCGCGCGGCACCGACGTCTTCCCCACTTTGCTCTGGTTCGGCTGGCAGTCGGTTTCCCTGCTGGTATTCGCAGTCAAGACCTGGCTGCTGGTCATCCTCTTCATCTGGCTGCGCTGGACCCTGCCGCGCGTGCGCGTGGATCAGATGATGGCCTTGTGCTGGAAGTACCTGGTGCCCGGCGCTTTCGCCTGCTTCATCTTCACCCTGTTCTGGGTGATGGTCCCCGCGTCCGTGCATCTGGCCTCGGGCGTGGTGCTGAGCCTGGGCGTGGCTCTCCTGCTGGTGAAGTTCGCCCTGCGCACGCGCAAGAACATTTCCCAGGTCAAGGGCGCCAGGGTTGACCTTTCCAACTGGTGACCCGGTGACAATCGATGCCTGAAACGGTTCGCAACTACTTCGGTGCCATCAACGACGTCGTGCAGACGTTCTGGCAGGGTTTGTCCGTCACCCTGTCGCACATGCTCCGGCGTCCCATCACTATCCAGTATCCCGATCGCACGGAGAAGCGCGTGGCGGACATGCTGCCCGCGCGCTACCGCGGCTTCCTGGAAGTCGACATGGCGGTGTGCACCGGGTGTCTGGCCTGCGCGCGTGCCTGCCCCATCGACGTGATCAAGATCTCAGTCGACAAGGATCCGGCCAATCCCAAGCAGCGGGTCGTCACCCAGTTCGACATTGACGAATCCAAGTGCATGTTCTGCGGCCTGTGCGTCGAGCAATGCCCGACCGGCGCCATCGCGCACACGCGTGAGTTCGAGTCGACCGTGCGGGCAGTGGAGAATCTGGTCTTTCGCTGGGTGCCCGATGCGGCCAAGCCGGTGTCCTTCTACCGGCCGGTCAAGGGCCAAGCTGCGCCGCGTGCGCCGGTGGGATCGCTGATGCGCGCGTATCTGGCCGCGCAGGTGTGGGCCGCGCCGGCTCCCGAATGGGCCGCGCCGACTCCCGGCAAGGACAAGGGGTAGCCATGCCTACAAGCCTAGCGGTCTTCTACCTGTTTGCCCTGGCTGCTGTAGTTGGCGCAGCCGGCGTGCCCATGTCGAAGAACATCTTCTGGAGCGCCATGGCCCTGCTGTCGGCGCTGGTCGGGGTGGGCGGTTTGTATGTGTTGCTGTCGGCCGACTTTCTCGCGGTCACGCAGTTGCTGGTGTACATCGGCGGCGTGCTGGTGCTGATCATCTTCGCAGTCATGCTCACCAGCCAGATCAAGGAGATCGAGGTTTCCAACCAGAACGTCGGCCTGGTCTCGGGCGCGATCCTGTTCGCGCTGACCGGCACCCTGCTGTGCTTTGTCGCAATTTGGGCGCCTTGGAAGGTCGTCTTGCCGCAAAGCCACGAGACGACCACCGACATCGGTAATGGACTGCTCGGGACTTGGTTGCTGCCCTTTGAGGTCGCCTCGGTGTTGCTGCTGGCCACCTTGATTGGCGCCATCGTGGTCGCGCGTAAGGAGATCAAAGAGGATTGACATGATGGACCACCTTTCCCTGAGCCATTTTCTGGTCGTGGGCGCCCTGCTGTTCTGCTTTGGCCTGATGACTGTGCTCACCCGGCGCAACGCCGTAGCGATGCTCATGGGTATCGAGCTGATTCTCAATGGCGCCAATGTCAACCTGGTGGCTTTCAACCACTATGTGGCAGGCGGCTTGTCCGGACAGATCTTCGCCCTTTTCGTCATCGTGCTGGCCGCCGCCGAGGCCGCGGTGGGGCTGGCCATAATCCTGGCCATCTACCAGATGATTCGGACCATCGACACAGCCAACATCGCCTCGATGAGGCAGTAAGGGCTGGCTTGTAATGGAACACGCCCTACAACATTTTGGCCCGCTAGCGGTCACCCCGGTTGGCTATCTGTGGCTGATTCCTTTCTTCCCGCTGCTGGGTGCGATCGTCAACACCACCTGTGGCTGGTGGCTGCAGCGCAAGTACGGCGAGAAGGTCATTCACACCATCGCGGTCGCGAGCATGGTGTGCTCCTTTGCCGTGGGCTGTGTTGCCTTTGCCAAGCTGCTCGGCCTGCCCGGCGAAGAACGCTTCCTGCAAGACACGCTGTGGACCGTGCTTTCCGCCGGTCCCGTGCACGTGGATCTGGCCTTTGCCTTGGATCCGCTCGGCATGATGATGGTCCTGATAGTGACCGGCATCGGCACCTTGATCCACGTCTTTTCCATCGGCTACATGGCCGAAGATCCCGCCTACTGGCGCTTCTTCGCCTATCTCAATCTGTTCATCTTCTCCATGTTGTTGCTGGTCATGGGCGACAACTTCGTGGTCATGTTCTTTGGTTGGGAGGGCGNNCGTGGGTCTGTGCAGCTACTTGCTGATTGCCTTCTGGTACACCGATCCGGCGAAGGCGGCGGCGGGTATGAAGGCGTTCGTGGTCAATCGCATCGGCGACTTCGGCTTCATTCTGGGACTGTTTCTGCTTTTCTGGGGCCTGGGCGGGGCGTGGCAAGACATGCCAAGCGGCAAGCTTGCATACCGACCGATTCCGGCCGGACAACAGGTGCGCATCATTGCCGACCGAGTTGCAGCAGAAGGTGCAGTCGCGTCCCCTGAGGAGTCGGTCATTGAAGTTGGCCCCACGCTCAACTTCCGCCAGTTGCGCGACCAGGTGGTCGTGCAGACCACCGGCGTGGCGGAGCGGCTCTTGCACCAGAAGCTCTTCGGCTTCTCGCTGCTCGCCATCGTGGGCATCCTGCTGTTCNNGCCCGACGCCATGGCCGGCCCCACTCCGGTCTCAGCTTTGATCCACGCCGCCACTATGGTCACCGCCGGCGTGTACATGGTGGCGCGGCTCAATTTCATCTTTGCCCTGTCGCCCACCGCCATGGGTTGGGTCGCACTCATCGGGGCGCTCACCGCCCTGCTTGCGGCCTCCATCGGCTTCTTCCAGTACGACATCAAGAAGGTGCTCGCCTACTCCACCGTGTCCCAGCTTGGTTTCATGTTCATCGGCGTGGGCGTGGGCGCGTACTGGGCCGGCGCCTACCATTTGCTGACCCACGCCTTCTTCAAGGCCGCACTTTTCCTCGGTTCAGGCTCGGTGATCCTCGCCTGCCATCACGAACAGGACATGCGCAAGNNAAGATGGGCGGGCTGGGCAAGTACTTGCCGACTACCCAGAAGACCTACCTTTGGGCATGCATTGCCATCGCCGGTTTCCCGATTGCCGGCGGCTTCTACTCGAAGGACGAGATCCTGTGGAAGGCCTTCAGTCAGGAACACCTGGCTTTGCTCGGCATGCCCGCGGCCTGGCTGGGCCCACTCATCTATCTCATCGGCATCATCACGGCCACGGGTACGGCTTTCTACATGTTCCGCAGCTACTACATGACCTTCACCGGCGAATACCGGGGTGGCCACGGGCACGACGATGCTCATGGGCACGGCCACAGTCGCACACCCAAAGAATCTCCGCTCAGCATTACCAGCGTGCTGGTCGTGCTGTCCAGCGGTGCGGTGCTGGCCTCACTCATCGGGCTGCCTGCCGCGTGGACCAACCAGCCGCCCATCCTCGAACATTTCTTGGAACCATCGCTGCCAGCCACGGTTCACTTCGCCGAACACCCGCGCTGGATGGAGTGGGCGTTCCAGATCATCGGCGTATCGGCCGGTGCCATCGGCTGGCTGTGTGCACGCTTCCTCTACCTCAACGGAAAGAGCCCGGTGCCGGCGCAACTGCTGCTGCGCTACAAGCGTGCTTGGACAGTCGTGTACAACAAGTACTACGTCGACGAGATCTACCAGGCTACCGTGGTACGCGGCTCACTGGTATTCGCGCGCATCTTGTCCTGGATTGACAGCCGGCTGATCGACGGTGTGGTGAACCTGGCGGGAGAGATCACGCGACTTGTTGCCAACCTGGACGGTGCCATCGACAAGTACCTGGTGGACGGCGCAGTCAATCTAGTGGCGGATGCCACTATTGCGGCCGGGCGTAGCTTGCGCCGCGTGCAGACCGGCCGTATCCAGACCTACCTCTACGGCGCGCTGGCCGGTGCGCTTGTCGTCGTTCTCCTCAACTTCCTCATCAGGTGATGGGAGCCAACCCCGATGATCAGTCAACACAACGTGCTTAGCTGGGCCACCTTCTTCCCGCTGCTCGGGCTGGGGCTCATCGTTTTCCTCGCCGCAGTTCGTGCCTTGGCCGGCTTGTCCAAGGCCGCGCTCGACCAGGCGTCACGCGTTATCGCCATGGTAACCAGCGGCGGATCCATGGTTTGTGCGCTGCTGGCCTGGCACTGGTACGACCCGGCCGCGGCCGGCTTCCTGGTTGGCGGTCATGCCACCGGTGTGCAACTGGTCCAGCATTTCACTTGGATCAAGGCATTCAACGTCGAGTATCTAGTGGGCGTGGATGGCCTGTCTATCTCTATGGTGCTGCTCAGTGGGCTGATTTCCTTCGTGGCCACCATCGCTTCCATGCCCTGGTGGGGCGGGGCCAAGTATCTGGCCATGGCGGGCATGACTGGGCACGACGACGGCCATCATCCGAGGCACTTCTCGGTACGCATGGTGCCCGGCTACATGGCCATGCTGCTGCTATTGCAGACCGGCATGATGGGCACCTTCGTTTCCCTCGACATGTTTCTCTTCTACGTGTTCTGGGAGGTGATGTTGCTCCCGATGTACTTCCTCATCGGCATCTGGGGTGGCCCACGCAAAGAGTACGCCGCCATCAAGTTCTTCCTCTACACCTTGGTCGGATCGGTGCTGATGTTGCTGGCCGTGATCGCCATCTACTACAGCAGCCATTCGGCACAGATGGCCGATGGAACCATGTCGAGCGGGCACACCTTCAACCTGCTGGCGCTGGCACAACAAGGCCGCGAAGGCGTGTTCGCGCTCACCGCGCCCATTTTGGGTTTTGCCTTCACCAAGATCATCTTCGTGGCGCTCTTCATCGGGTTCGCCATCAAGATCCCGATGTTCCCTTTTCACACCTGGCTGCCCGATGCACACGTGGAAGCGCCCACGCCGGTTTCCGTGATCCTGGCCGGCATCCTGCTGAAGATGGGCCCCTACGGCATCCTGCGTTTCAACTATCAACTTCTGCCAGATGCCACCGCTTGGGCCGCGTACGCAATCGCCGCTTTTGGGGTCATCAACATCATCTATGGCGCGTTCGTGTGTCTGGCGCAGACCGACCTTAAGAAACTCATCGCTTACTCTTCAGTCAGCCACATGGGCTTCACCCTTCTCGGCATGGCCGCGATGACCCAGGCCGGCATCTCGGGCGCGGTGTTCAACATGTTTTCGCACGGGATCATCTCACCCATGTTGTTCCTTATTGCCGGCGTGATTTACGACCGGGCCCACCACCGCGAGATTGCGCGCTTTGGCGGTCTGGCCAGTGTCATGCCCGAGTATTCGGCCCTGACCGGATTGGCTTTCTTCGCCTCGTTGGGTCTGCCCGGCATGTGCGGCTTCATCTCCGAGTTCCTGGTGTTGACCGGGGCATTCCCCACCTTCATGCTCTTCACCGCCATTTCCGCCACTGGCGTGATCATCACGGCGGCCTACTATTTGTGGGCGATCCACCGCGTCTTCCTGGGCAAGCTTAATCCACTCTATCAGGGCTATCCGGATCTAGTGTGGCGCGAACGCATTGTGCTCTATCCGTTGGGCGCGATTGCCATCGTGCTCGGCTGCTATCCTTACGCCATTCTCAACGTAATCAATCCAACCCTATTCAGCCTGATTGCGAGCATCCGACCGCTGTAGCTGCGATTGCCTAGGGAAACCAATGATTCAAGAAAACCTAGCCAGCATGTCGTGGTTCTTGCCCGAGCTGGGCCTCACCGCGGGCATCATGCTGATGTTCTTGCTCGATCTGGCGTGGAAGAAGCACCCGCACCGCGTGCTGTTTCTGACTGTGGGCACCTTGCTTTTCTTGGGATTGGCCGGAGTCCTCTTGGCGCTGCAGCCGTCCGCGCCGCGGGGGTTGTTCAACGGGATGATCGCCAGCGATCCGTTTGCCACCTTCTTCAAGTGGCTGTTCCTGGCCGCGGCTGCTCTCACCGTGCTCATCGCCGCGCGTTCCACCGAGTTTGGCCGCCAGCAAATCGGCGTGTTCTATCCCCTGCTGCTCTCCATCGTGCTCGGCATGTTCCTCATGGCCAGCGCGGTCGATCTACTGATGATGTATCTGGCGGTCGAGCTGGTCTCCCTGGTCAGC
>PMJE01000255.1 GCA_003157315.1 Myxococcales bacterium
ATGCGACGGCGAATCGTATGGAGATACCGGGCACTGTGCAAGTGCCGACGCATAGATGGAGGCGGAAGGCCGGCGCCCTACGGCGCGCGACGTCGTGCAGCCAGCACCCTGGCGACAACCTCGGCGAAGCCCGTTGCTGCTTCTCCCTCGGTGATGTAGGCAGGGCGATCCACGCCCAGTTCGTCCAGAAAACCCACTACGTTGCGCACGCCCACGCTGGTGCGAGGGAAACGCGCAAACAGCGGCCGATCATTGCTGCTGTCACCCACAAAAAGAATGCTTGCGTCCGGATCGCCGACCACAGCGGGAAGCATGGGAGCGAGCCCGGCGAGCAGCCCGTCCGCCTTGCCCCAGCCCGAGGGTCGTACGTGAATGTGGATCGAACTGGCGATCACCTCGAAGCCTTTGTCGACAAGCTGCTGGCAGCCGCGCAAGGCGTCTGCGTCGAAGCCGGCAGGCCGCAAGAAGGCACGCTCGAACAAGCGAAAGACATCGTCATCGGTGCGGGTGAGGGCAAAGGCGCGCGCGACGCGTTCAGCGTTGTCGGCCAGGGCACGGGCAAAACTCGCATCGCGTGGCGGTCCCAGGTCGCGCCGTCGGCCCGCGCCGTCGAAGCATATCAGCCCGTTCTCACCGACCACCAGGCGCACGGCAGGAAGATAGCCAGCCAAGGCTTGCGCCCAACCGGCAGGGCGCCCGGTCACCAAGGCCACGACCAGCCCGACGGCCTGCAACTCTTCGAACAACCCCAGGGTGCGCGCGGACAGCTTGCCACCCGCGGTGATGGTGTCATCTATGTCTGCAGCCAGAACCTGCAATCCGGCTAGCGCGGACCCCGGCATGGCCGCAAAGGGCTGCAACTTGAGAGATTCCCCGTCTGAGGGCATGGCCCGACGGTCAGCACTAGCCGACTGCCCGCCCGGGTGCAAGCCCGAACGACCCTACAGCTCGAAGCCGTAGGCCTTCTTGTCGTCCTTCTTGCCCTTCTTCTTGCCAGTGCTGTCGGCAGACTGCTTCTTGGCTTTCTTCTTCCTGGCGCGACAGGCAGCGCTGGCAGACGAGGCAGCAGGACGGAAAGAATCAGCCGGGGCAGCGCTGGCGAGCGCGGGCACACCCACAAGCGCGAAAACGACGGCTAGGGAAACTGCGAGAACTCTCATGATTGGTTCTTGTAGTCTAGCGGATCTTCTGGGCTTTTCTCCAAATGTTATTTTTCGTCAATGCGCAGGCGTGGTCCCCATCTGACCCATGAAGGCGCTGACCACCCGAGCAATGTTCTGCAGGCTGCCGAAGGGCACCTGAATCTCCATGGCGGCAACCGAACCGCCGTGCCCATCCAGCACCACCGGCGCTCGCAGGTCAGCCAGACCTGGCACCGCAGTCATCATGCCGCCCAAAGTCGAGCCGCCCAGCTCCTTGCTGTTCGCAAGCACCTTGCCCAGCACAGACACCACGTCGACCGAACCCAGAAAGTCGGCACCTGCCGTGTCGAGCAACGACCGCGCCAGGACAGGCGCCGCGGCCTTCATGGAAGCCTGCGGCTTGCCGTAGCGATCGAGGAGCTCGCTCGGTTTGGGACCGATGGCAAGCACCACATGGCGATCCTTGACCGTCAGCGCAGTGTGCACGGCATTGCCTCCCATGATCGTCTTCATTAGCGCCGTGGCTTGCGAATCCTTTCTTTCGATCGGCTTTTCGATTTCAACCACCTTGCCCTTGTGTTTCACCTTGAGCGGGGTTGGCTTGCGACCATCAATCTCTGCCTCCCAGGCGTTGGATGACTCAAGAAACGCCAGGTAGCTAGCAAGGGCGTGCGAGGCATCGACGCCAGGACGCACTGACAGGCTACACATGAAACGAATCGGCACCTCGCCGACGGCTGCGACGCAGGAGCCACCGTCCAGCGATTCGGCAACCAGCGCGCGAAGGTCCCGGCCGGCCGCTTGGCCCGCAGGGCCCGAGGCTTCCACAACCTGAATCCAGTTCGCCAGCCAAGGCGCCATATCGCCCCACGCGATGGCCGCGCTGGCATCGCTGCGCACAGGAAGAGCCGGATCGAAAACATAGGGCGAAACGTGAGCAGCCTGGGAGGCCAGCCCTGAGCCAGGCGTGGGCTGGGCCTCGACCCGCAGAGCCACACCGCGCCGATCCCCTATTTCGAGACTGACGCGAGCCACGGCAATCTCACTCAACGGGCGAATCAATGCCTTGAGAAGTGCCGCGGTCATGTTCTTCGATGCGGGTGTCAGTCCCTTGCCCGCGCCCGAGGCGTCCTTTTCCATCTCGGCCACGGCCTCACCGAGCATGCTGGACACGAACACGTCCAAAGGCTGGCCGGTACCTCGGGCCAGGACCGAAGGGGACAAGGTGACAAGAGCCTGACCTGCCATCGGTGTTCCCTGCGTGGTGATGGCCAGGGCACCAGCCGCCAGCAGGGTTTCGCGTGAGCTGGAAAGCAGCAACTGGCGATCCTTGACAGCGCCCCAGACCAAGTCGCCCGAGGGCAGGCGTCGCTCGATGGTGCCCTCACTCTGGGCGCCGGCGGTCCCCATCTTCTGCAGGGCATCCAACGCGGATGTGTGCTCTTTGAAAGCAATCGCGGCACACCAGCCAGCCGGCGCGTCACTGCCCCGCACCAACCAAACAACAGCCAGCGGATGAGTGAGATCCAAGTGATCAAGCGTCTCGCGTGTCACCGTCACCCCACCTGGACTTAGCCAACTGGTCAGTGTGGGAAGCAATGACTGACCAAGTGGCATGGGCAACGCCAGGCTCTTGGAGAGCGCATCCAGGTCCACCACCAGCTTCATGGGCGAGGCGACCAAGACGCTCATGCCCCAGGCCCCGGCCGCGGCGGAGGCTGGCTTGAGCGCTAGTTCGACCGCCGCACCTGTCGCATTCGGCTGTGGAGCTGGCGTGGCTGCGGGCGCTGCCGGGGCAGCCGTCTTGCAGCCGGCCAGCGCAAAGAAGATTCCGAAGAGAATCGAGGAGACCAATTTGACGTTCAGCATGATAGTTGGGCGAGACTACGCCGATTTTCTTTGCGCATCCAGCGTCGCCGCCATCGATGGGCAGACCACGGCCGGGCGACCGCAGGTCACCCCTGCCACGCAGCGATGTGTTTCCGCCGCTTAACGCCTGTTGGGTGGCCGGCGGTCCCGAAGCCCCCGCAGGGGGNNGGCAAAGGGTAGACCGCGCACGCTTGTGGCGGTCCGGGACAGATTGCAGTCGCAGCCCGAACGGCCCAGCCGCACGGTGCTGCCCGCGTCGGGTGGGCGCGAATCGCGCCGGCCGTCGGGGCTGCCTGTGTCGGACGGAAGCGAATCTTGCCGGCCGTCGGGACTGCCCGCATCGCGGGGGATCGAATCTCTTCCAGCATCGGGACTGCCGCTTGAGCCGCCTGTGCCAATGCTTCCACCCGCACCGCCAACCGTGGCGCCGCCGCTGCCGCTGCTTGCGCCCGCACCACCCATGCCCGTGCCGCCCAAGCCGCTTCCGCCAGCATCTCCGGCTGCGCCGCCTATGCTCGCGCCGCCGGAGCCGCTCGCGCCGCCTGCTCTACCACTTCCACCCTCGCCTCCGACAATGCTACCGCCCAGGCCACCCTCTCCGCCACGCCCGCTGGTGCCACCGGTGACACCGCCAGCGAAGCCGCCCAC
>PMJE01000027.1 GCA_003157315.1 Myxococcales bacterium
ACTGCCTGAACAGGACTGGACAGTGGATGTAGCTCTGAAGCTCACCGGCAAGATCACCTACAATTACTAGCGCAGAGGCGCAGCCGCTGCCGGATCGCGACCAGCAGCATCTTGATGTCCGTCTGGGGACAGACTTCTTTCTCCCGGTGAAGGACGAAGCGCTTTACCCGCAAGGACTCTTCTGTTAGGATTGAAGCAAGTCACGTGGGAGGGGTCGCTTGCATCGGGATCCGTCGCCCATCGCGAACAGGGAGGAGACCATGGCTCACGATTTCGATCCGGGTTACTTCAACGATCCCGTGGGAGATCCCGATGTCGACAAGATCCCTCTCGCCAGTGCCATCTCCATTTTGAAGGACGTCCTCAGCCGACTCCCCAACCTGGAAACCCATGAGCGGCTCGGGCGCGGGGCCCTGCACCGACCGCTGGCCGCCAGCGCGCCGCCGCGGGTTCACTTGCTGCTGGAGGAGCCCGACGGCGAGCAGCCCGACCACCGCAACCGCCACTCCTTTCTCAGCGCCGGCATGGCTAGCCCAACCGCGGCCACCGCCGGGGCTTCGCCCGCGGCCAAGCTTCCGCTCATCGCGCTGGAACTCGATGCGCTCACCGTCGACGACGACGCCGACTTTCGCACCATGCTCGGCCAGCAGCAGAACCTGCCGACATGGCTCGCCCAGGGACTGCAAGCCCTGTTAGGATAGCGAGGCGCTGGCACAAAGGACTACGGAATGGGAAGCTGCTGGTGGGCCGGGCTCGCAACTGGCAACACCTACGCCATCGCCAACGTGAGCGGCACTAGCACGAATCAGTCCATCAGCGTGGTCAATGCGTCCGGCCTGGCCCGCATCCAGGCGGCGTGGAGCCCGTAGGGCTTCGGCATCATTCTGCGTCTGCCCAACCGACTGGCGTCAAGCTCAACCTTGAGCTAGGCCAAAGGGACAATACCATGGAAGAAACCGAAATCGGAGAGGTCAGCGTGGACAAGCAAGCCGAGGCCGCGCACGAGAAGGCCAGGGAAGAAAGGCATCGCGCGCCTTGGCTGCGCGGCCTGGCTGTCTCGACCGCATGCTTCGCTGTCATTGCAGCNNTCTCGGGCGACCGATCAGTGGGCCTACTATCAGGCAAAGGGAAACAAGGCGGCGACCAAGACAGCGGAATTGGAGATTCTGGCGGAGCTTCACGCGGCCCCGCAACGGCTCGACGCCATTCGCCTTGAAATCCAGAGATACGGGCGTGAACAGGAAGAGATTCGCGCCGCGGCTGAGCACCTGCAGGCCGAATCGCATGAGGATCTCACCAAGCACGAATGGTTTGCGCTAACGGTCACCTTGTTGCAGGTATCAATCGGATTGTCCGCAATTGGAGCTCTGCTGGAAAGCCGCAAGATCTGGCTCGCCTCCTTGGCCACTGGCGGTGTGGCAACCATCATCTTCATTGCGCGCTGGATTCTGAACTGATTGCGGAGAACACACCATGGACAAAACGCGCAGCTTAGCCAATCTGATCCAGTCGGCCCGGGCTTTTCAGGAAAGTCGCATACTGCTCACCGCCCTGGAGCTGGACATATTTACCACCATCGGGGAAGGCGCCCTCGCCGCGGAGGTCGCGCAGCGACTGGGCACAGATCCTCGCGCCACCGAGATGCTGCTCAACGCTTTGGTGGCGCTGGGCGCCCTCGGCAAGCGCGATGCCGTCTTCCGCTGCACAGTGGAGTCTAAGGCGCTGGGGCCAGCGCGGCCGGGCCTGCTGCACATGGTTCATCTCTGGGACACCTGGGCCAGCCTCACCGCGTGCGTGAAATCAGGCAAGGCCATCCGATCGCGCGGTCCCGAGGGTTTTCCCGAAGCACGCACCCGCGCTTTCATTGCGGCCATGCACGCTCGCGCGCAAGACAGTGCCCAAGAAACCGTGCGCCTGTCCGACATCCGCAATGCGAAGCGCATGCTGGACGTGGGCGGCGGCTCCGGCGCCTTTTCCATCGCTTTTGCCAAGGCGTGTCCCGAATTGCGCGCGGAGATCCTGGATCTGGGAGCGGTCGTGCCACTGGCAGAAGACTACATCCGCGCAGCGGGCCTGCAGGACCGTGTCCGCGTCCGAGTTGGGGACATGCGGACGGCTGACTTTGGCGAGGGCTTCGACCTGGTGCTGCTCTCCGCCGTTTGTCACATGTTCGGCGAAGACGAAAACCGGTCCCTGATTCAGCGCTGCGCCCGGGCCTTGCTTCCCGGGGGCCATCTCGTGATCCGCGAATTCATCCTGCAGGAGGATCGTGCCGGGCCCCCGCACGCTGCCATCTTTGCTCTCAACATGCTGGTGGGCACCGAACGTGGAAACACCTATACCGAGGGCCAATATCGGACCTGGATGCAGGACGCCGGTCTGGGCGCCGTCACCCGGCCCGACCCCGAAGGCGATGTGATCGTCGCGGCGAGGTCGGGCTAGCGATACACTCGGCCACTACCGGATTACGGCGACCGACGTTGGCGCACGCCACGGCGCCGCAGCCTGCTGGCCAACATTGCGCCGAATACCAGCATCACACCCCAGGGGGTAGCGCTGCGGTCAACCCCAGCAAGACGGCAGCTGCACCCTGAATTTCCGCTGGCAGCTGTCGCACCAGTTGTCTGGGTGTTTCCAGTACTGCCGCCGGTCGAACTCGCGCCTCCGGTTCCGGTTCCGCCTGTCGTCGCCGCGCCCCCCGATGCCGACGCAGCGCTTGTCGCCGCACCGCCGGTTCCCCCCGCACCACCGCTGCCTGATGTAGCGCCACCGCTGCCTGTAGCGCCACCGCTGCCAGGCGTGCCGCCCGTAGCGATCGCGCCGCCGCTGCGCGCGCCGCCGGACCCGATGACCCCGCCGCTGCTCCCGCCGCCAGACCCGATAACCCCGCCGTTGCTCCCGCCGCCAGACCCGAGGGTCCCGCCGTTAGCCGCACCGCCTGACCCGATGGTCCCGCCGCTGACCGCGCCGCCGCCCGACCCGAGGGTCCCGCCGTTGCTCCTGCCGCCGGATCCGATGGTCCCGCCGCTGACCGCACCGCCGGACCCGATGGTCCCGCCGCCGCCACCAGCGCCTATGCCACCTGTGCCGCCCGCACCACCCGCGCCTGTGCCGCCCGTTGAAGTGATTGGGCCAGTGCCGTAGTACTTAATTTTGGGGGGTGTTTCCGGCAGCGTCATGTTGGGGCCGATGTAGATGCCCGGCTCTGGGGGCTGGTTATAGGCCACGTTCTCCGTGGCGACGCTCATCCGGTAGATCGGATCATGCATCAGCGTGTAGAGACGATGGGTAGTCACCGTAGTGGTCGTATAGATGCGTAGCGCATTGTTGCCAGAGGTCCTGTAAACCACTTCCTCGCGCCAGTCGCCAAAGATGTCCGCGGTAAGGGCGGGATCTGATTTTGAGCCGTTGTTCGAACTGCAGCCGCTGGCGCTTAGCCCTGTGCCACC
>PMJE01000558.1 GCA_003157315.1 Myxococcales bacterium
CGCTGGCCGGCACCGCCCTGCTGGGGATGGGGCTCGGGGTTTCCGATTGGATCCTGGCGGATGTGTACCGCTCCCAGCCGGCGGAAATTGCCCGGCGCTATTGCCACGCGGGGAAGCGCTGCGTGACCTATGGCCATTGGGGATGGCAATGGTACGCCGGCCAAGCCGGATTCGAGGTCTTCGACGACGAACGCACCCACCTCGGCGCCAACGACATCGTGGTCATTCCCGAGCTGGTGGGGAAACAACCCGTGCGGCCGAGCGACGCGGCCCGCCTGGCGCCGCTGGCCACGGTGACCGCGCCCACTTCGCCTTGGGCCTTTCTGCGCACCATCGCCACCGAGAAGAATACCCTCATGCAAGATGGACGCTCGGGTGGCTACTACTATTTTTGGACCAGCCTGCCGTGGACCGTGACCCGGCGGCCACTCGATCGCTTCCGGATCTACTCTGTCGCCGAAACCCGACCGGCGCCAGAAGGCGTTCCGTGAAGGCCAAGCTCGACGATCCGGGCGCACGCCGGAATACCCTGAAATTCATCGTCCACCGCCACTCGCGTCGCCGCCCGTGGCGCTCGTCGCGCCGCCGGTTGCAGTTTTTGCACCGCTAGCTGCGCCACCTGTGCAACCGTGCCGCCTTGCGACTGCGTCTGCCCACCGGACGAAAGTGTGCCGCCGCTGCTCGTCGCCCCACCGGAACTCGCGGTAGCGCCCCTCGCGCCACCTGAACTCACCCCGCCGGAAGCCGTGACCGCACCGCCTTGGCTTCCCCCCGAGGGACCAGTCGGGCTTCCACTGTCGTTGGAGCTACACCCGATGAGTGAGAAGCAATTGAGCGCGAAAAGGCAGGCCAGGACTTGGGAGAGAGACGCTCTCACAGCGGAGACTCCTAGTTGAGGAGGTATGACGCGAGCGGGATGCTCTGGTCCTTGAGCGCCTGGGCGGCGGTCTTGGCGATTTGAAGGGCGCCGGCTGCCTCGAAATGCGTGTGATCGTTGCAGAAGAACAAGCCAAGCTTGCTTGTGGTTGATGTGTAGTCATTGCTGTTGGGGCACAGGCCAAGGCTGGTGTAGAGCGCCGCCGTGAGCACGGTCATATCGATGACCGGAACGTTGTCCGCTGTGCCGGCGGCTTTGGTCTGCGGCCCATATCCACGGTCGGGTTGAGCCGTTGATCCATTGCATTCGATGGCGCTGGTTGACGTCAGGAATATCGGGTTTGCGCCTCGGTCAGTGGCCGCCTTGGCCATGGCGGTGAGGTAGGTTGGGAAAAGGGTCTCGCTGACCCACCTCGGACATGTCTTGGTGCCGTCATTGATGCCGAACTCCACGAGCAGCCAATCGCCCGCCTTCATCCCCGTGAGCATGGTGTTCCAGTTGTCCGAGTAGGTGATGTTGGTCGAGGTCATCGAGCACATGCCCCGCACGGTGGCTGGCGATTTTCTACGCGGTATCGCGGCTCTGCTCCCCCAAGGGGGACACGTGGTGGTGACCTGCCCCAACCGCGAAAACATCGTCGATGCCCAGGTGCTTTGTCCTGAGTGCGGCTGCTGTTTTCACCCCGTCCAGCACATGCAAAGCCTCGCGCCCTCCGACGTCGCCACCCTTGCCGAGAGTGCCGGTTTCGACACGGTCTACGCGGGTGCCACTCGCTTCCGCCGCAAGGAGGAACTTGGTTTCATTCGCGCGATCATAGTCGGATGGTATTGGGTTCTTCGCTGTCTGCCTCACCTCGTGTACATCGGTCGCAAGAAGTAGCTTTCCCGAGGAAAGAACCATGAGACACGCCGTTGACCATTTCCGCCCGATTTCGTTCGCAGTGATCGCTGCCCCGCTTGTCGCGGCGGCGGCCCTGTCATGTGGTGGTGCGCGGTTCAGCCCTGACAAAGCCGTCGACACCCGCAACCAGTATTTCGCCGGCCGTACGCCGCTTGCGAGCAAGGCTGACATCGATCGCGAGCGATCGGCCGTTCAGGATCAGGTGCTCGCTGAGTACCGCCAGTGCCCTACCTGCTTCCTCAAGAATCACAAGGTGCGCGAACGCGTGTACCTGTTCGACGCCGTCGCCGATTGCGACACCACCATGCGGGTCGGCCGTCTCGATGACGGTGGCAAGTGGGTGTGCAACCCGCAAATGCTACCCCGGCCGGCCATCGTGTATTCCTTCGGCGTGGGTGACGAGATCTCGTTTGACACCGACATGGCGGGCCTATTCGGCAGCCAGGTCTACATGTTCGATCCCTCCCCGTCGGTGGTGGCGCAGTTCGGGCAACCCACCTGGGAGAAGGCCTGCGGTTCGGGGCGCATCCACTTCGAGGCGCTGGGAGTGGGGGCGGTTTCCAGTCCCGACGGGCTCGAGCTCGAGGGCAAGAAGGTCCCGATGCAGACCGTTGCCGACATCGCGCGTGCCCACAACCATCAGCGCATCGACATCCTCAAGATGGACATCGAGGGCGGCGAGTACGCTGTGCTCAAGCAGGTGTTGGAGACGCACACCCTGGCGGCACTCAGCGTGCAGCAGCTTTTGGTCGAGTTCCACCACTTGGATGAGCAGGATTTCGTGGATTTCGTCGGCCTGATCGACGGACTGAGGCAGCAAGGATACCTGCTGTTTCGCAAGGAGTTCAACGCCGCCAGCAACGCCACCAAGTGCGCGGAGTTCGCCTTCGTGAAGGCAGCCCCGCCTCCCGCGTCCGGCAATCCGTAGATTGCACGTGATGGCCATTGCGGCCTATTGGCCGTGGAAGCGCCGGAGACCTCGGACCACCCGTCTATGGCAACCGCGCGATCCACGCCTCCTCGGTGCCGTTGTGTGAGCCCCAACCCACGATGACCTTCCCACTATTCAGTGGGGTTGCGATGCCCGTGGCCTTGTTCAAATTCCAGCCAGTCAAATCTGCGCCAGCGGTGGTGAGAACCGTGGTAAGGGAGCGCCGTCCATTGGACGAATCCCAAATGAACGCATCGTTTGCCGCAGTTCCGACGATGACCGAGCCGTCGGCGTTCACTGCAAACGCTTCGCCGACCCCCGTGCCAAGCGACGTGCGACTCGCCCCATTCCAGAACACTGGCGGGCTGCTGAGGGGATTGAGGGATCCAACAATGACGCCTCCATTGGCGCTGGCCGCATTTGCCGTCGTGTTCGCGCCTCCGGAGAGGAGCAAGATTCCCGAGGATAGCGTCCACTTGAAGGCACC
>PMJE01000337.1 GCA_003157315.1 Myxococcales bacterium
GGTTCAGATCGGCGGGGGCCTTCTCCTTTTGGTCGGGGTGTGCGAACTCTTTCATAGCCCGCACGATGGTCGAAACGCGAAAGATGCCGTCCTGGCAACTATCGAAGCTTCCCGGCACATTCGCCTCAAGGTAGGACAAGTCGATGTCCTCTTCTGTCTCCCGGATCTCACTGACCAGCGCGGCTTGTCCGCCGGTCTTCTCAACAACTTCCACGGCACGCCGGCATAGGCTGACCAGCCGACGGTAGCCGTTAAATGCCTCTTTCAGGAAGTGCACGCCGTCACCAACGTATTGCATCGGCGTGTTGATCTCATGGGCGATGCCTGCGGCGAGCTGACCGACCGCTTGCAGTTTCTCGACCTGAACGAGCTGAGCGTGAGCCGTCGCAAGTTCGCGCACTCGCTTCTCGAGCTCCTGTTTCGTGACCGAAAGCTGCGACATGCTCTGGCTTAGCTGCCTGTGGCTGACCTCGAGAACCCGGCTCTGCTCCTCCTGCAGCCGTTGCTGGAGGTGGGCCTCTGCGACCTTCCGCGTGGCCATTTTCTGCAGGTACAAGACCACTACGTAAACCAGGAGCAGTGCCAGCAACACGACGATGGCGAGGTGACTCAAACTGCTTTTCTGTTTCACCGCTTCTCGGGCGGCATCATCCTGGTCGGCGCCGTCGACGTTGGCCGCCAGGATCGCACTGCAATGTCCATCGATCTCATCAAGGCGCTCACGAGCCTCGGGTCGCATCTGCGGTCCCGCCGCCGTACCGAGAACCCGATCGAGAAAGGCAGCCCATGCGGTGAGTTTGCTGGCGAGTTCCGCGCGGTGCCGGTGCTCGGCGGCGGTCAGGGCAACCCCTTCGAGGAAGCCTCGCGATGAGCGCACCAACACAGCCGCCTGTGACCTGAGCTCATTGTCGAGCTTCGGCCGATCCTCCAGTGGCACCAACCACCGTTCGAGCAGGGCCACATAGGTCTTGCGTGCGTCGCGCCGGATGCTGGTCACCGGCTCGATGTTCTTGTGCTCGGCCGAAAGACGTCGCGAGAGCTGCTCTCTCTGGTTATCGAGGGAATAGGCGATCACCGACACGCTCGCGAGACCGAGCAGCATGAGGACAACCGGCAGGCCGGCCGACCATCGCAGGACTCGCGTGAGGTGGGAGCCTCCCAACGAATCGTCCGCCGTCGGCGTTGTCACGTTCCACCTGTCGAAGCGGGACCGTCATAGATGGGCAGGAGAATCCTGAACGTAGTTCCTTTGCCCACCTCGCTTTCGAACGTCAGTGAGCCGCGATACTTGGCCACGCCGCTGGCGCGGGCGATGGGCGGGCCCATGCTCTGGGCGGTGACCACATCGAAGCCGTCTCGGGACAGCATTTCGCCCAATATCCGTCGAAACTGAATGTCGCGACCTTTCAGAATTGCGCCCACTAGTTGCGGTTGATCGAGCCAATCGTCCACCATGGGGACGCCGCTGCCTTGCACATCATCTGGCACTCAGCCCTCCTTTCCGCTGTTTCGGCAGGGAGAGGGAAAAAGTGGAGCCACGCACGAGGGCGGTTTCGGTGCCGGCGATGCGCTGAGGCATCCGCCGCCGCGCAGGTTGGCCAGGCCACTGCCCGCGTCCAGGGCTCAAGTCGGTTCTCGAAGCTGTCGAGTAGCCGGATCGATGAAACGAATCCTGGTGGTTGACGACGAGCCCGCAGTTCTTATCGATAGCAACCGAAGCAAATGCCGGTAATTGGGGAAGGCCAGTGCCGGTCAAGCCTGTAGTCGATCTGCCGATCCATCTGGTATGGCTGAAAGTCAAAAGGCGACCCGAGCCAGGTAGGCGGACCGGAAGATCGTCGAGCGCGAGGGGCTTGGGCAAGACATGGGACAGACAGCGAACACGCTGAAACGAATCCTGTTTGTGGACGATGATCCGAACGTCCTCACTGGGCTCCGCAATGTTCTGCGCACGAAGCGCCGCGAGTGGGACATGGTCTTCGCCATCGGCCCGGAAGAAGCGCTGGCCAAGCTGGCCGAGGGTCCATTTGACGTCGTGGTGAGCGACATGCGGATGCCTCGCATGGATGGCGCTACCCTGCTAGCCAGAGTCAAGGAGATGCAGCCATCGGCTGTGCGCATGATTCTTTCGGGCCAGACCGAGCTGGAGAGCGCGATGAAGTCTGTGTTCATCGCCCACATGTTTCTGTCCAAACCCTGTGATCCGACGTTGTTGCAGCAAGTGGTCGATCGGGCCTGCCGCCTGCAGGCCATTCTGAACAGCGATGAATTGCGTGCCAGCGCCGGCAAGGTCGAGATGCTCCCCGCTGCGCCGAAGACCTACGTTGCGCTCAATGCGGCGTTGATGGCGCCCAATTGCAGTGTCACCACTGTGGCCCGAATCATCGAGCGCGATATCGGCCTGTGCGCGAAGCTTTTGCAACTGGTGAACTCGGCATTTTTCGGATTGCCGAGAAGGATCTCCTCATTGGCCGAGACCGTCACCTACCTCGGGATCGTGACCATCAAGAACCTCGCTCTCGCCCTCGAGACCTTCTCCACCGCGGCCGGATCCTCTGGGCTTTCAGAAGCGGCTCTGCAGGCCTTGCAGAACCACTCGCTTCTCACCGGCCAGATTGCCCGACACATCGAGGCGAAAGACGCGAAGAAGGCGGAAGAGGCATTTCTGGCCGGCGTACTGCACGAGGTGGGACGGCTGGTGAAGACCAAGCCCGTGCCGGCACAGAACCCTGGCTCACCCATCGATCGCTCGCTGCTGGGCGCCTATCTACTTGGACTGTGGGGTTTGCCCCACCCCATCATGGAAGCCGTCGCCTACCACAAGGAGCCGCACCTGCTTGCCCATGCCACGGCTGAGCTGGTGGACGTCGTCTACATCGCCGACAATTTCGCCACCGTAATGGGAACCGGCGGGACCGCCGAGCAAGAACTGGATCTCGCCTATCTGTCCGGCATCGGCATCGACGAAGCCCGGCTTTCAGAAATGCGCGCGGTGGCGGAGAAGGTTGCCCGAGCGGCAATGGACGATTCCAGCGAGGAACGAAATGCCTGAGCAACTACATGTCCTGTGTGTCGACGATGAGCCCAGGGTGCTGGAAGGGCTGGTGTTGAATTTGCGGCGGTACTATCGGGTTTCGACCGCGACCAGTGGCCAGAGTGGATTGGCAATCATTGACGGAGACGATCCGCCCGGCGTGGTCGTCTCGGACATGCGCATGCCCGAGATGGACGGCGCAGCTTTCCTGAGCCAGGTCAAGCAGCGCTCGCCCGACACGGTCCGGCTCCTGCTCACCGGACAAGCCGACCTGGATTCCGCGATTGCAGCAGTCAACCACGGACAGGTCTTTCGATTCCTCACCAAGCCGTGCAACCCCCAGATCTTTCTTTCGGCCATTCAGGCCGCGGCCGACCAACATCGGCTGATTACCGCCGAGCGGGAGTTGCTGGAAAAAACCCTGCGCGGAAGCATCAAGGCGCTCACTGAGATTCTGTCGCTCACCAACCCGCTTGCCTTCGGACGGGCAATGCGGCTCAAACAACACGCAGCGGATCTGGTGGCCAGTTTGGGCGAGCCGCTCTCCTGGCAGCTTGAGGTGGCGGCCATGCTGTCACAGATCGGCTGTGTCACTCTTCCGGCGGTAACCAATGAGAAACTTTATTACGGCAAACCTCTCAATAGCGACGAGATTGAGCTGACCCAACGCCTGCCGGCCCTCTCTTTGCAGCTTCTCGAAAGTATTCCTCGGCTTGAGGCGGTGCGGGCCATCCTGCAAGCACAGAGCCACAACTTCGATGGCTCGGGCTCGGCTCACAGTGCCGTGCATGGCGATGCCATCCCCCTGGGCGCCCGGGTTCTCAAGCTCGTCATTGACTACGACACGCTGGAGGCGTCCGGGACTGATTCTGCCGTGGCAATCGGTACCCTGCAGGGCCGAAAGGGCCGCTACGATCCGAAGCTGCTCGATGCCTTGGCTCGGGCCAAGACCAAGGCGGCCTTGCAGGGACTGAGCGAGCTTGTACTGGGGGCAGTTCGCCCCGGGATGTTCTTGGCGCAGGACGTGATGTCGACCACCGGCCTGCTGCTGGTTGCTCGTGGCCACGAAGTGACGCCGGGGCTGCTGTACCGCCTTCGCAATCTGGCCCCGGGCAGCTTGCGCGAGCCGCTTGTGGTCTTTGTCCCGGCGGAGCCGAAACGAGACACGCAGAAGAGCCGTGGCGTGAAGTGAAAAGCACAATTAGACGATGACCACGCTTTCCGAGACCTAGCGATGCTGCATCGGCTTCTCGAACGACAGATTAGCGGGCTCGGCTTGCAGGAAGGGACTCCGCCAAGCCAGGCGGCATGGAAAGAACTGCTCAATCGGATTGGGTGCGACTACCAGGCGGCCGAGCGCGAGCGGTATTTGCTGGAACACTCGATCGAGGTGGCATCGCGTGAGATGGAGGAACTGAAGGCAAAGCTCTCCCGTGAGCATGGCAAGCTCACGGGTATTCTTCAGGCTGTCCCTGTCGGGCTGGCCATCGTTGACCGGGAAGGCCGCGTCATCGATCGCAACAGTGCGCTCGAAGAGATTCTCGGACGTTCTCCGCAGGAAACCACAGGCAGGTTCTTTTGGGATTTCCTGCCAGCCGAGGAAGTGGCGGCCGCCCAGAGGGTCTTCGAGGAGCTGATTTCGGGCAGGTTGTCCACAAACCGGGAGCAGCGTCGAATGCTTGCCAAGGGTGGGCACGTCGTGCTTGCCAACGTCGGGCTGACAGCGGTGCGGGACGATGCAGGCAAGACGCAGATGGTGATCGCAAGCATTGAGGACATCACCGCCGCTAGCCAGCTAGAGGTCGAGCTACGCCACTCCCAAAAACTAGAATCTGTCGGACGGTTGGCGGCCGGAATTGCGCACGAGATCAATACCCCAATCCAGTTTGTCGGGGACAACGTGGACTTCCTCTCAGGCGCGTTCAAGCAAGTCCTCGCGCTGTGCGAAACCTACGGAAAATTGTGCGCAAAGGCGGCCAGCGCCCCCCTGTCTGCCGAAGATCTCGATGGATTGAAGAACGAGGAGGAACAGGCGGACCTTGAGTACATCCGAGCGAACGTCGCCACTTCAATTGCCTCGACCATCGATGGCGTGGGCCGGGTGGCCAGGATCGTGCAATCCATGAAGGCTTTCGCGCATCCCGATCACGGCGAGCGAGCCATGGCCGATTTGAACGCAGCGTTGCGGGATACCCTGACGGTGGCAACCAACGAGTTGAAGTATGTGGCCAAGGTGGAGACGGAGTTTGGCAAGATTCCCGCGGTGCCGTGTTTCGTGAACGACCTCAATCAGGTCTTCCTGAACCTGCTGGTGAATGCCGCACATGCCATCGGCGACGTGGTTGGCAAGAGCGGAGAACTCGGTGTCATCCGCGTGCGGACCTATCTGGAAGGAAGTGTCGTGGTCATTGCCATCAGCGACACGGGAACCGGGATACCCGAGGCGGTACAAGGAAGGATCTTCGACCCGTTCTTCACCACCAAGGAGGTCGGCAAAGGAACCGGCCTGGGTCTGGCGACCGTCTATGGCATCGTC
>PMJE01000344.1 GCA_003157315.1 Myxococcales bacterium
GTTCCGCGCGCCACGTCGGGCTGGTTGGTGACAATGATGCGAACCAGTCCCAGGGCTCCGGCCTTGTGCAGCGCCTTTTCCACCCCAGGCAAGACATCGAGTTCTTGCAGGGAGCGCGCAGGGAACGGCTTGCCGTCCCGAACCGCCGCCCGGCACACCACGCCGTCGCGATCCAGGAAGAGAGCCGCGCGCCCTGTCACCGCAGGCCTTCCCACTTGGTACTGGCTGCTTTCAGCTTGGGATGCGAAACCAGCAGGTGCCAAACCACTGCTTGAAATGCCTCGGTGTGTGGCGTGACGTGAGCGGCATTCACCGTAGGCACCTTCACGCACGCGTCGGCCACCTTGCCGGTATAGCCGCCGTCGCGGCCGACAATGCCTCCGACAGTCGCGCCGATCTGCTTGGCATATTGCAGCGCCGCGACCAGATTCGGGCTGACGTTCTTCTCGAGATTCCCTCCGCCGACCGAGAAAACCAGGATCATGTCGTCGGCGCGCAGCCGGCTGGTGCGCAGCCAGGCCGCAAAAACACTCTCCCAGCCCTCATCGTTGGTTCGAGCCGTCAACTCGCTCACGTTGTCGGTGGGCGCGTAGGCTTCCATTCCGGCCAGCTTGCGGAAGTCGTTGACCGCGTGCGAGGCATTGGCCGCGCTCCCGCCCACACCAAGGATGAACAGCCTTCCCCCGCGCGCCCGCGTCGAGGCGAGCGCGTCCACCAAGGCCTCGATCCCTGGTCGATCGAGATCGCGAATGACGGCGGATGCCTCCTCGAGGAATTGGTCGGTGAATGTCATGGCTTGGTAGCGCGTTTGGTTTCCATCAGGGCGCGGAACTCTTGCAGCCCAGCGACGGAACCGATTTCGTAGAATCGCTCAGCTACCTCATAGCCTGCCAGTTGCCCTTTGGCCAGCAGGGTTTGGTAGAGCTTGGCCAGGTCTAGCAAGGCTCCCTCTGGCACCTCTGCGAAAGCCTCGCGCCGAAACACGCCCAGACCGTAGTCGATGTGGTGCATCGCTGAAGAATGCTCGGACTTGTCATACCGTCGGATCATCCCGGCTTCGTACTGCACGTTGCTCGTGTCGTACTGCCCTTCATTCCGATAGACTGTCATCAAGGCCAGCTTGCCCGATGCGCGGAAGCTGCTGAGTGCAGCCTGATAGTCGCAAGGCAGGTACGAGTCGCCGTACAACACGAAGAACTCATCGCCCAGCATGGCGAGCGCTCGACGCACGGCCCCGCCGGTGCCCAGAAGCTTTTCGCCATCAAGCGCGTAGCGCACGCGCAAGCCAAAGGCGGTGCCAGGCCCGACTACCTTCTCGATCTGCTCAGCCCGGTATCCCACACACAGCACGACATCGCTGATTCCGCGAGAACGCAGCAACCTAAGCTGGTGGGCGACAAACGGCTCGCCGCACACGTCCACCAGGGACTTGGGAATCGTTTCGGTGATGGGACGCAGCCGGGTGGCTAGCCCTCCCGCCAGAATTGCAACCGGTGGGGTCATTGCAGCAAGCTGGGCACAAATCAGGGGATCAGGATAGCACGGCTCGACACCAGCCCCGAACCGCGACCTTGACCAGCCGGGTAGCAGGGCGCTACATGAAGATGAGCGAGGGGGATTCGCGGCTGCCCAGCGCGGCCGCGGCCACCGGCCGATGCTGACCTACGCCAACGACTACAAAGAAGAACTGCAGCGCCTTGGACCAGCAGGCTTTCAGCGGGTTTTCTTTCAGCCTGTCTTGGTCACGCTGGGCATGGCGGGCGAGATCAACCCCGCAGCATCAAGCGGTGGCACCAGCGTGGTCAACCTCAACGACGGGAGCTTTGCCTGCACTCGGCTCACCGGGCGGGTTTTCCCGGTGGTCAAGCCGCAAAACTCGATGCGCGGACCGATCAGCGTGGGTCGCACCTCGGAGAACGACATTGCGATCCCCGAGTACTCGGTTTCGAAGAGACATTGCATTATCGCCCGGGTGGAGAGCGAGTATCGGCTAACCGACATGGGCTCGACCAACGGGACGATCGTGGATGGGACGACGCTCTTGCCGCAGAAGCCACGGCGCCTCAAGGGCGGCGAAACCATCGCGCTCGGTCGGCTGATGTTGGTCTTCTACTTTCCCGAGGGCTTTGTCAGACATTTGCAAGCGCTGTGACCAGGACTCCCCGGAGTCGCGGGGTGCGGTGTGGATGGCCGGGGCGGTGGCGGTGGTAGCTGGTGACAGTGACGGTGACGGCCGATTGCGGCGCAATTGCAACCCGGCGGCAGCTGTCTCTACACCATGTACCCTGATGCAAGCGCGCGCGCCCAGTCGTCGCGTCCCCGTTCGTGCGCCAGCCTTGCCATGTTCATGTGTGCATATGGCACGGCGATGAGGTTGGTGACCCACGTTTCGGCAAGCTTTTCGACGATGGCATAGCGCGCATCGGGCGAGCCCGACTCGATGACATGCGGATAGGGGTTGGCGTCACGATATGCCGGCAGGCCCACACTACCTGGGTTCACAATCAGTTGGCTTTTCGAGGACCGCACCGACCTTGAAACGTGCGTGTGTCCACAGAGAACCACTGAAGCTTCAACTTCGCCCAGACGCTCGTCGACTTCTCGAGGTGTGGCGGCACGGACATGCGTGGCCTCCACCGTCTCGAGGAAATACTCGACGTCGCTTTTCGGAGTGCCGTGGCAGAGGAAGACCTGATGATCGACGGACGCAGTCGGCTTCAGCGACGCAATCCACCCAAGTTCGCTGGAAGTGAGCTGAGAGCACGCGAATTCATCAGACGCATTCCACTGCCCCGGCCTTCCGGCCAGGATCTGGCGCTCGCCGTTGCCCGCGAGGTGAACCCAGTCCTGCGCCAGGAGAAACTGCGCCGTTTCAAGCGGCAAGAGCGGACCAGACAGGCTGTCCCCCAGATTGACGACGGCATCGCACCCTCGATGAGTGAAGTCCCGGACCACTGCCTCAAGTGCGGGTAGGTTTCCGTGAATGTCTGCCACGACGGCGATTCGCATTGAACAATGGCTCGCCGCCTACTT
>PMJE01000538.1 GCA_003157315.1 Myxococcales bacterium
ACCAGGCTGCGCAGCACCTCACGCGCATCATCGGCGAGCTGGGGGTAGACCAGATCCGAGGCGAGGTCGGTGAGCGGCCGGCCCACGTCGCCCGGGATGAGCTTGACGATCTTGAGCATCTGAGGGGTAAAGCGCCGCACGGTCAGGGCATTGTCCAGGAACAAGGTCGCGATGTCGGTGCTGTCGAGCAGGTTCTTCNNTTGGTGGACTGCAGCTCCTCGTTGACCGACTTGAGCTCCTCCTGCGAGGTCTGCATCTGCTCGCGCGCCGTCAGCAGTTCGTCGCGCGCCTGGCGCAGTTCTTGTTCCCTCCGGGCCAGAGCGGCCGGACTGGTGGCGGTTCGCGTGGCCTTGCCCGGCGATTTGGCATCGATAGACGTCGCTTCCGTGAACACCACCATGACCGTGCCCCGTAGCGACTCCGGCTCCTGGATTGGCTCGATCGCGATATCCACGGTCTGCATCCCGCGGTTGGTTTCCACCTTCACGTTGGTCTGGGTGACAGTGCGCTTCTCGCGCAGCGCCTTGCTGAAAGCTGTGCTCAGTTCGTGACGCATCCCCTCGCGGGCCATGGCATAAATGTTCCAGTTGGCTTTGCCCGCTGCTGGCTCCAGATATGCGCCTGTCCGGCCGCTGATGAAGAGGATATCGCCCTTGTCGTTGGTCAGCACGGCGGCCGGCGCGTGGCGCTGCAAGAGAAATTGCTCGGCCAGCGCCTGGAGGTTGGGCGCGGTTTTGTGCGCGCCTGTCTGCCCAGCCGAGGCGGCAGTCGCATGGGGGCGCGCGGGCAAAACCGAGGTGGGGAAGTCGACCGGCTCTGTCCGCAGGACGCCATTCAGGCGCCGAAAGATCTGTGTCCTGGCCTCCAGCGGGGCAAAGAGGTCTGTGGCGGCGCCGACGGTCTCCGCGCTGCCAAGGAACAGGAACCCGTTGGGATTCAGGCTGTAGTGAAAGAGCGACAGGAGTTTCTTCTGCAGCTCGGGCGCCAGATAGATGAGAAGGTTGCGGCAGCTCAGGATGTCGAGCCGGGTGAAAGGCGGGTCCATGATGAGGTTATGCGGGGCGCAGAGCACCATCTCGCGGATCTGTTTGCCCACCTGATAACCGTGCTTTTCCTCCACGAAGAATCTGCGCAGACGTTCCGCCGAAACGTCGCCAGCAATGTTGGCCGGATAGATACCCTGCCGCGCCCTATCGACAGAGTCCTTGTCCAGGTCGGTGGCAAAAATCTGGAGTGAAAAGCTGCCGGCCGGCTTTTCCTGCACCACCACCTCCTTGAAGATCATGGCCAGGGAGTAGGCTTCCTCTCCGGTCGAGCATCCGGGCACCCAGGCACGCAGCGCCCCGCCGGCAGAATGCGCCGCCAGGATTGCCGGGATGACCTTCTTGCGCAGGCACTCCCAGGCCGCCGGATCGCGGAAGAAGCTGGTCACGCCGATGAGCAGTTCTTTGAAGAGAAGCTGAGTCTCCTGCGGGCTCTCCTGTAGGTACCTGACGTAGTCGGGGATGCTGTCGATCTGGTGCAGGCCCATGCGCCGCTCAATGCGGCGGTACACGGTGCTGCGCTTGTACAGCGAAAAATCGTGGCCGGTCTGGCTGCGCAGAAGCACGCACACTTTTTCGATGGCACTCTGGGTCTTGCCTGCCAGCGGCTGGTCACGCAGTCTGACCAGCGGCCCGTGTCCGAGAAATGCGACGAGCTTGCCGGCGAGTTCCTCGACCGGCGCCACCACGTCGGCCAGCCCGGCGTCGATCGCACTTCGAGGCATGGAGTCGAACTTGGCCGAGGCCGGCGCCTGCACAAAGACCGCCCCAGCCTGCTCCTTGATGGCCCTGACCCCGAGGGTGCCGTCCGAGCCCATGCCCGACAGGATCACGCCGATGCTTCGGTCACGCTGGTCGTCGGCCAAAGAGCGCAAGAAGAAATCGATGGGCAGGCGCATCCCGCGCGGCGCCACCGGCGCGAGCAGGTGCAGCACGCCGTGCAGGATCGACATGTCCTGGTTGGGCGGGATCACGTAGACACGATCCGGCTCTACCCGCAGGCGGTCCTTGACCTGGATGACCTTCATAGCCGTGGCCCGCTGGAGCAGTTCCACCAACATCCCCTTGTGCGTGGGGTCCAGGTGCTGGACGACGACAAAGGCCATGCCGCTTCCCTCTGGCACGTGGCGCAGGAACTGCTCGATGGCCTCCAGCCCGCCCGCAGACGCGCCTATGCCAACGATGGGGAATGGACCGGCTTGCTCGCGCCGGCGGGCGGCCGCAGGCACGCGTCCACGGGTTGCAGGCGTCCGCCCAGGCTCGTGGAGCTTTCTTCCCGCGCCCTGTTTTCTGGAGCTGCCCACGTGGTTCTATCTACAACAACTGACTGGCCAGCTGCTGCCCTTCATGACTGGCGTTGCACTAAGTCAAGCCGATGATCCCCGTCTGTCAAGGCAATTCGCGGTATCTCTTGGCAAGCCGCTACGACGTGCCGTCGTTGCCGGTGATGCCATGCTTTCTCAGCTTGTCGTGCAGGGTCACCCGCGAGATACCGAGCTGGCGCGCAGCCTCGCTGCGATTGCCCGCGCAGCCACGCAAGGCATCGACGATTAGCCCGCGCTCGTACGCATCCAGCTTGTCGCGCAGGCGTGACTGATCGTCGGGTGGAGGCGACGGTCCGCCGGGCGAGAACAATGAGAGATCGATCTCACCCTCGGGAGACAGCGCCACCAGTCGCTCGATGGCGTTCTGCAATTCGCGCACGTTGCCCGGCCAGCTGTGCGCCACCAAGCGGGCGAAAAGCGCGTCCGGCAGGTTGAACGGCGCGCCCCCGAGGCGCTCGGCGGCTCGGTCGAGAAAATGCCGAGCCAGCACGGGAATGTCGTCGGGCCGCTCGCGCAGCGGCGGAATGTGCAATTCCACCACGGCCAGGCGCCAGTACAAATCCTCGCGGAACGCGCCGCGTGCCACCTCGGCTTTCAGATCGCGGTTACTGGCCGCCAACACGCGCACGTCGATGTGGCGCGGCCGATCCTCGCCCACCGCCCGGATCTCGCCTTCTTGCAGGACCCGCAACAGCATCCCCTGCAGCGGCAGGGCCAGCTCGCTCACTTCGTCGAGCAGCACCGTGCCACCGTCGGCCTCGCCGAACAGACCGGCGCGCGACCGCACCGCGCCGGTGAAAGCGCCGCGCACGTGACCAAACAGCTCGGCCTCGGCCAGCTCAGCGGTCAGCGAGGCACAGTTGAAGCGCACAAAGGGCTTGCCCGCGCGCCGCGACGTCCGCACGATGGCTTCGGCCAAGCGTTCCTTGCCGGTGCCACTCTCGCCGGTGATCAACACGGTGCTGTCGCGCGGGGCCACCCGGCCCACCAACACGGCCAGCGCGCTCATGGCCTCGGAAGCGAAGACCAGGGTGCGCGAAAGCGCCAGCTCACCGCGCAGCCGCTCGTTCTCCAGCGCCAGGCGCGCCGCCTCGGTGGCTCGCTTGATCACCGCGACCAACTCGTCGGCTTCGAAGGGCTTGCGGAAGTAGTCGAGCGCGCCGGCCTTGATGGCCTCGACCGCCTGACGTTCCGAACCGTGGGCGGTTATCACCACCACCCGCGGGGCTGGGTTCTGCGCCATGAGCTTGCGCAGAAGTTCCATTCCGTCCATGCGAGGCATACGCAGATCGGTCACCACCAACTGCGCCGGTGCAAGCTGAAGGCGTTCCAGGGCCTCGACCCCGTCACATGCGACGTCCACCTCCAGGCCAGACGATTCCAGGATCTCGCGCAGCGTATAGCGAACGCCAGCGTCGTCGTCGACCACCAGCACACGAGGCTTCAACATGGGGCGCCGCCGCGCAACGTGTTCCGGTCGGCGTGAACCCTTGCCATAGCGGCCATGGTACCCGCGATCGCCACTTCATTTCCAGCGCCGCCCGGTTCAAGAGCTTTTCACCACAGAGGGCACAG
>PMJE01000150.1:0-1774 GCA_003157315.1 Myxococcales bacterium
AGGCCGGCTAGCGCCAGGGCAGTCGCGCTGGCCCCGGACGCGCGGCCGATGCGGGAACGTCCCTTGGCCGGGATCCGTGGGTACATCTTCAGCACAAGGCAAGCGTAGAGTCTTGGCCTTCGCGATTCAAGCGGGAGTTTGCCTAATTGTTTGGCTTGACGGGCGAAACACTTCGGGCCTTGGCGATCTGTTCCCGAACCCAGCGTCCGGATGCTGAAAGAGCGCGGCTGGGCCACTGGCCCTTGTCCGGGCCGGTGTTGGGCCAGCCGTTTTCGTCCCAAGCGTCTGGCAGCAGAATGGAGGATGCCTCGTCCTTGTTCATGACGGACCAATTGGCCCAGGAAAGTTTGTTCTCCTGCGCCCAGCCAAGCCATTCCCCTGCGGCCTCGATGTAGACTCGCTTGTCCGCTTGTCCACCATCTGCAATGGAAGTGCCCCATTCCGTGATGAAGAGGGCGACGCCCTTGCCGAGAGCGTAGTCCGCCCTGTCCCGCAGCTCCCGACCATGGCTGCCGGCGTAGAAGTGGAACGAGTACGCTATGTTTGCTCCGCTGACCGGATCGTCGGCGGCGACATCTACTCGTTGCGACCACGCCGGGGTGCCAACCACGACAAGGTTGGGGCTGTGTCTGCGAATGACGGGGATGATTGTCTCCGCGTACGCCTTGATCTGGGGCCAGGTCGGGATGGGCTCCGACTTGCCCGCTGGCTCGTTCCAGATCTCGAAGATCACGTTGGGCTTGTCGCCATAGGTTCTGGCCATGTCCTCGAAGAAGGCTTGTGCCTGCTCCAGGTGCTGGTCGGCATGCTCCTCATGCCAGTCGATGAGCACGTACACGCCGTTGGCAATGGCCGCGTCCACCACCTCGCGCAAGCGCGCTCGGGTTGGACCGGGGGCGTCCAGATATCCACCTTTTGGTTCCACCGCAACCGGCGCACGAAGCAGGGTGCACTTCCAATCCGACACCAACCAGTCGACAACCTCTTTGGTGAAATAGCGCTCGCCACCCCACACGGACCAGAACAGGCTCATCCCGACCAGCTGAACCGGCGTGCCAGTCTTGCCTACGATCTTGTTCCCGGCTGTGCTGAGAGGACCGTAGTGTTCCACTGGCGTGTCAGCCAGCGTGGTCTTCGCTGCGCCGACCCTGCTCGAGGCACATCCGGAAAGTGCGACGACCAGAGCACACAGACCAGCAGCGGACATTCGATTCTTCATGGGCGACGCTCCTTGCAACTGCGGACGTAAACGATCGTTCATGCCGGCAGACTACCGCAACCGGGCGGGCTGCGGCGTCTTGATCTGCTTCCTCGAGGTTGAGTCCTGCAAGTCAACCGCCTAGCACTACTGATTGAAATCCTCCCGTCGCCGTCGCTGCTGCGGGCCCCGTCCGCGGCCTCGCTCCTCGGTCAGATACGTCGAGTATCTTCCCTCGTCGCTCGTTGCGGCCGGGGCTCCTCACAACGCGACGGCTCGGTCCAAATTTCAATCAGTAGTGCTAGCCTGACCCGTTTGCGTGGGCGTGAGACTCGTATGCCTGCAAGAGCCCCATACGCCCACAACTCTGGAGGACCCAACCATGACGCCACCCGCACTGCGGAACACCTTTTCCGGGACGTTCTTCGCCCTCGGGGGTGTCGTTCTGCTCGTCGAACTCGCCGGGTGCGCGAGCGATCCAATCGCGGCTGTCGACAGCGGCGCGGTTGCGGTTGTCGAGGCGGGCACCTGGCCGGCAGGGGTCACGGTCAATACCTGCCAGGACTTCGCGACCTT
>PMJE01000150.1:1809-2940 GCA_003157315.1 Myxococcales bacterium
TACGGTTGTTCCTTCGGGACCTGCAGTCCTGCAAGTTTGCTTCCCATGCCGCTGAGCGCAGCCACCACGGTGACCAGCAGTTGGGATTTCAGCGTGGGAGGCACCGCCAGCGACCAATATGACGTGGCCTACGACATCTGGTTTTGCCCGGACAACACCTGCGGGTCCAACGGATTCCCCAAAGGGACGGAGTTGATGATTTGGCTGGATTACCAGAACGTCAAGGGCTGGCAAAACGACCTGGGCTCGGTGAGCCTGGACGGACACACATGGGAGGTCTGGCAAGCCACCCAAGGCTCAGGCGCCAACGGCTGGACCTACCTGGCCTATCTGATCCAAGCCCCGATGGTGACATCCGTCACCAACCTGGATCTGAACGCCTTCGTCCGGGACGCAGTGTCCAGGGGTTACGTCCAAAATTCCTGGTACCTCTACGCAATCCAAGCGGGCGATGAGATTCGCACTGGCGGACTTCCCTATAACAACAACAGTTTCTCGGTTTCCATCAATGGCGCCACCCCGGCGATTCCCGACGCGGGCGCTGCTGCCACGAGTGCGTCGTGCGACGGGGGAATCCCCACTGACTGACTCGAACAGCAACTTCGACTGCGGCTGCGCTGGGCAGTGGAAGCAGCCTTAACGTCGTCTGCAAAGAGGGGCGTCTGGACCTGGGCCCCCCCACGTCAAGTAGCACAAGTGTAGGAATCCCATTCCTCCCAAAGATGCCGCATTGATGGCTTTTCGTTCCGATCACGCTCTGACTCGATCCTCCCAAGTCTGGGCCGCGTGTTCATCCGCGTCGTAACAAGGGAGTCACCCGTGCAACCGCGGTGCTAAACTCGAAAGGCAGCTTGCTGCTGTTAATCACACGGAGGACCGAATGTTCAAAATGTCAACGGGCGTTGCAGCCTTTCTTCTCGCTGGCTTGGCGGTCCTGGCGTGCACCGACGAGTCCGGCCTGAATTCTGGTGGGGGCGGCGTTGGGGGCGGGGCAAATGGCGGGCAAGCACGCGGTGGTGTGACTAGTGGTTCAGGTGGCATGATCGGTGCCGGCGGAATCGGAGCTGGCGGGACCGGCGGCACAACTGGCGCTGGCGGAATCACCGCCGCGGGTGGAACCGCAAGCACGGG
>PMJE01000375.1 GCA_003157315.1 Myxococcales bacterium
TCGGTATCGGACACGCGGGCACGCTGATCTCTGCCATCTTGTTTCTTCTGCGCGCGCGCTGGCGCAACGCCATTGCTCGCTTTGCCGAGGCCATGACTATTTTCGCCGTCCTCTGCGCAGCTATTTTCCCGATACTGCACACCGGCCGCCCGTGGTTCACTACCTACTGGCTGTTTCCGTATCCCAACGAACGCAGTCTCTGGGTGAACTTTCGCTCGCCGCTGATTTGGGACGTCTTTGCGGTGACCACCTACTTTTCGGTTTCGCTGCTCTTTTGGTACCTCGGGCTGGTGCCCGACTTTGCGTCGCTGCGTGACCGCACGGCCGAGGGATGGCGCAAGCGTATCTATGCCGTGCTCTGCCTGGGCTGGCGAGGCGCCGCCTCGCACTGGGTCCACTACGACAAGGCGTACTTGTTGCTGGCCGGTCTGGCCACCGGCCTGGTCATCAGCGTGCACAGCGTAGTGTCCTTCGACTTCGCCGTGTCCCTGGTGCCAGGCTGGCACATGACCATCTTTCCGCCCTACTTCGTCGCGGGCGCCATCTTTGCCGGGTTCGCCATGGTGGTCATTGTGCTGACCGTCGTGCGCAAGACCATGAACCTGTCGAACCTCATCACCGACAATCACCTGGACGTGATGAACAAGCTGATCTTGGCCATGTCGTGCATCATGGGCTACGCGTACGTCATGGAGGGCGGCACCGCCTGGTACAGCGCCAATCCGTACATCCAGCACACCTTCATGAACTACGTGAGCGGGTTCTACGGCTGGGCCGGCCTCACCACCATCGCCTGCAACATCATCATCCCGCAGATTTTCTGGTTCCGGCGCATGCGTCGGTCCATCCCCGCTATGATCTTTGTCGCGCTGGCGGTCACTCTCGGCATGTGGATGGAGCGCTTCGTGATCATCGTCATCTCGCTCCAGCAAGACTACTTGCCGTCGTCCTGGCACAAGTACATTCCCACCAAGATCGACTTCGGAATTCTGCTCGGATCATTCGGCCTGTTCTTCACGTTGGTGCTGCTCTTCGCCCGCGTCTTGCCGGTCATCGCGACCAGCGAGATGAAGGCCAGCCTGTCAGAGAGGCAGCCATGAGCGGCGCAACCTTTGCCGTGTTGGGGCTCTTTTCCGACGCGCATAAGATCGTGGAGGCTGCCAAGCAGATTCGTCCGCGCAAGCTGGGCCGGCTGGAAGCCTACACGCCCTATCCCGTGCACGGTCTCGATCGGGCGATTGGGCTGGAACCATCTCGGCTCGGGCGCCTGGTCATGCTCATGGGCGTACTCGGCGCTGGCCTGGCGCTGCTCTTCGAGGGTTGGGTGAGCGCGGTGGACTATCCCTTGGTCACCGGCGGCAAGCCCCTGTTTTCCTGGCAAGCCTTCGTGCCGGTGATGTTCGAGGTCACCGTCCTGTTCGCCACGTTCACCGCGGGCCTGGCTATGCTGTTCGCGTTCAACAAGCTGCCCTTCTTTGGCCACCCGGTCTTGCACAGCCGGGCCATCAAAGACATTACCCGCGACAAGCTCGCGCTCAGCATTGAGGCAATCAGCGCGGTTTTTGATGTCGAGGCGGCCCGCCAGGCACTTTTCAACAACGGGGCCGAGTCAGTGGAGATCGTGCCAGTTCTCACCTGGGATCGCCCGCTCAGCCTGGTCGGGCTGCTACGCACCATCGCAGCCATCGGTGCGGCCTGCCTGGTCGCCGGTGCCAGCCTCTACGCCGCAGAGAAACTGATGCCCATCGTGCCGCCCATGATCCACATGGAAGATCAGCCCAAGCTGAATGCGTTCCGGGAAAGCGCGTTCTTCGCCAACCGGCGCGGCATGCGGCCCGCGGTCGCGGGCACGGTGGCGCGCGGTCACTTGCCGACGGCCTTTGCCACCCCGGAAGAAGCGGGAGTTCTGCTCAGCAATCCGCTGCCGCTCACCCAGCCAATCGCCGAGCGTGGGCGTAAGGTCTTCAATGACCACTGCGCAATTTGCCACGGCACTGTGGGCGACGGCGTGCCACTGCTCTCGCGCGCCTACGGAGGCAAACCCGGCAATTTCCTCTCCAACGAGATACGCGCTCGTCCCGACGGGCACTACTTTGGCGTGCTCATGCTCGGCAAGAACGCGATGCCCAGCTACGCCGCGGACTTGGACGAAGACGATCGCTGGGCGGCCGTGCACTACATTCGGATTCTGCAACGGGCGCAGAATGCCAAGGACGAGGATCTGCGATGACCGCTCCTCGATCTTCGCTCGTGCGCAATATCTTGCTTGCCGTGACCGTGGTCGGCGCGGCCGGAACCGCGGGCGTGTACGTCAGCGTCGCCCGCGAGCGTTTCTGGGTCAACTGGCTGCTGTGGACCCTGTTCCTGCTTACCCTCGGGCTGGGCAATTTGTTCCTGGTCGCGCTCGAGCGCCTGGTGGGCGCGCACTGGAGCGTGCCCATGCGGCGCGTGCCCGAACGCATCGCCTCGCTGATCCCTTTGGCCGTCGTGCTACTGCTCATCGGNNAATCTTCCTTTCTTCGCCATTCGTCTGGCGGTTTGTGCTGCGACGTGGATGCTTTTCTATCGCTTCTACGTGCGCGGCTCGCTTCGCCAGGATGAAAGCAAGGATCCGGCCTTCACTGTGCGCGCGCGCCGGCTGGCGCCGGCTTTCATGGTGGTCTTCTTCTTCAGCGTGACCATTCTGGCGTTCGACTGGATCTCAGGACTGGANNTCGGGCATCGCCGCGATGTTGCTGGGCGTGCTCTCGCTGGTACGCCGCGGCCGCTTGCCCGAAGTCCAGAGCAAACACGTCTACAACCTTGGCTCGCTTGGCCTGGCTTTCACGGTGTTCTTTGCCTACATCGGCTTCGCGCAGTACATGCTGATCTGGTACGCCAACCTTCCTGAGGAAGTGATCTGGTTCAAACACCGCATCGAGGGCGCGTGGCAGCCGGTGGCCTTGCTGTTACCGCTATTTCACTTTTTCATTCCATTCTTTCTGCTGATCGGGGCCGTGGGGAAAAAGCATTCCGCCACGTTGCGCATCGCGGCTCTTTCGATCTTGCTGGGACATCTTGTCGATTTGTACTGGCTCGTCTTCCCCGTGCTCGGGCCAAAGCCCCTCTTCGGTTGGCCGGAACTGGCCATGGCGTGCTTCTTCCTTGGTCTCGGGTTCTTGCAAATTCGTCGCGCCATGGGCCACGGCGCCGATATGCCGGTGGGCGATCCTCTGCTGTCTAGAGGGCTAGAGTGGCAACCATGAACGGCGGAGGGAAGACCCCTGTCAGCTGGGGCAGCGAAGCCAGAGGGCTGGCCAACCGTTTTGCTGTGGTTTCGGGTGTCGCCGTCACCTTCGTGCTGTTTGGCCTGATCGTGATCCCTGCGTTTCTGCGCGAGCGACGACCGCTGGCGCGTCCGCCCTCGGACCAGCCGGCCGCGGCCAGCGTGGGTTGGCTGGATCGGGCCGAGGCTCCGGCAAGCAAGGGTCGCGACCTGCCACCGCTGGATCCTGCCACGGTCATGACCCCGAATCCGAAGCTGCTCGGCCGCGGCGAGGTGCTGTTCAAGCAGAACTGCAGCTCGTGCCACGGCGAGAGCGGACAAGGCAATGGACCGGCCGCAGGAACCTTGAATCCCAGGCCGCGCAACTTCACTCAGCCTTCGGGCTGGGATCACGGCTTTCACGTGACCGACATCTTCACTACCATCTCAACCGGCATCAAGGGCACGGGCATGGCCGCGTTTGACTTCATCACGCCGGCTGACCGCATGGCGCTGGTCCACTACGTTCGCTCCTTGGGGGCGTTCGACCATGGTGCCGAGGATCCCAAGGCCCTGGAGGCGCTGGCGGACCAATTTCGTTCCAAGGGTTTCCACATCCCCAACCGCATTCCGGTCAGTCTGGCCATCAGGAAGATGGTGGAGGAGCAGGCAACAGTGCCACCACTGCAATGGCCGCTTGTCGAGGACAAGTCTGCCTCGGCCGAGCTGCTCCGCTTCGCCATCACGAATCCATCTCGTGCGGCGCGCACGGTGGCGGCCACCGCGAATCGCAACCGTTCCGCGGCCGTGGCTCGCGCCTGGGCGGCTGGCGCGCCCGACAATGGGTTCGCCCCTGCGGTGGCCGGATTGAACGCTATGGAATGGGGCGAGATCGTGCGCGCGCTTGTTGGTACCAAGGAGGAAGCTAGCCAGCCATGAAGTCGCAACTTGCAATCCTGCTGGGACTCTGGACAACCATCGCGGGGCGCTCCGCGCTCGCCAGTGCGCCGAGCGAGCCCCCGCTCGACGTGGGGGTCGACGAGAAACTGGGACAGACGATTCCCCTGGACATCAAGCTGGTCGACGAGCAGGGCGATCGGGTTTCCTTGCGCGACTTGATCGACAAGCCGACCGTGCTGACCCTGAACTACTTCCGTTGCGCCAGCCTGTGTACGCCGCTGCTCAATGGCGTGGCCGAGATGCTGCAGAAGATCGACCAGACTCCGGGCAAGGATTTCCAGATCATGACCGTCAGTTTCGATCCGCGCGACGACGCCGAGCTGGCTGGTCAGAAGAAGCANNTTCAAGTTTGCCAAGCATGGTGAGGACTTCGTCCACCCGGGCGTCGTCATGGTGCTGTCGGGAACCGGCATGGTGACGCGCTATCTGTATGGGGTCACCTTTCTGCCCTTTGACGTGAAGATGGCGGTCACCGAGGCCGCGCAGGGCCGCACCGGCCCCACCATCGCCCGNNTTCAACTACGATCCGTCCGGCCGTCGCTATTCACTCGCCATCACGCGCGTTGCCGCGGCCTTCACCATCATGCTCGCCGTGGGCTTCGGCGTCGTGGTGGGCGTCACCCGCAAGAGACGATCCAAGATGGGAACCCTGAAAGGGTTCGCTCCGCCCTTCGGCATCCCACCTGCCACCCCATCCCCCTCGCTTCGCTCGGCCTCG
>PMJE01000504.1 GCA_003157315.1 Myxococcales bacterium
GAGTCGTCGTTGTCGATCGAGCACCACAGCAGGTCGCGCAGGTCGCGCACGACACTCCCGTCGGTGGCCGCCGGGCCGCGTATCCCATCGAGTTGCCTCGACGCTGCGGGATCAAAATCCGGCTGCAGTCCCCGATCGAGCATCGCCTTTCGAGCAACCCGCTGCAACTCGGCCCTGTGGTGCAAATGAACCGTCATGATCGCGAGTGTACTCCTTCACCTACAGTTCATGCGACAGCAGATGCGCAAACATCGCGCTCATTCCCCCGAGGAAAAAGATATGAGCGCGTGCTAGATTCTTGTCCGCATGGAATTGACGCGGTCTACGGTCGGGGCTCGCGGATGGCCGGGACCATCTTCGGCGATGCTGACCCATGAGGCATCGACATGTTGTGGACATGTCGCTACTTACCGGGGGCCGATGTGACAGAAAACCTTCCAGAATCCGATTCGGAGGTGCAGCCGTCCCGGGTGACGTTGAAGACGGTGTTTACGATCTGCTTCGGTGTCTTGATCGTGATCGCCCTGGTGATGGCCATCATCCACTCGTTGGTGGCGATCACCCTGACCTACGCGGCCCTGCTACTGGCGGTGACGTTGGATCACGGCGTGAAGATGCTGGTACGTCGTGGTCTCAAACGATCTCTCGCAATCGCGCTGGTGAGCGTGTCGCTGGCCGGAGTTCTGACCGGGCTCGGGTTCACGCTGATCCCTCCGGCCATCTCCCAAGGCAAGACGCTGGTCGCTCAGGCCCCCATCTTGATTCACACCGCCCGCGCCAGCCGTCTCTTCGGGCGCCTCGATGCTCGTTTTCACCTGGCTGATCACATCGATAAGCTCGAGAAGGGATTCCCCGCGATGCTGGAGGGGGCAGCCACGCCGATTTTGGCCGCGGTGGGCGGGGTGCTCAGCCTTGCGGCCGCTGCCATCACGGTTTTGCTCTTGATGGTGTTCATGCTGATCTTCGGGGGACGCCTGATCCACGCCGCCCTGGATGAGGCGCGTCCCGAAGCGCGCAACATGTATGGCGATGTGCTGGACAAGATCTACCGATCAATCGGCGGCTATCTTGGCGGGCTGACGCTGCTTTGCACTTTCAACGCCACGCTGACCACCACGTTCCTGGCCATCAATGGGCTTCCCTTCTTTCTTCCGCTGGGAATCCTGAGCGGCCTCTCCAGCATGATCCCCTACGCCGGCCCGGTGGTGACGGCAACCCTGATCACGTTGCTGGCGCTCATCACGGGCAGCGGCTGGCACGCCTTGGCCTGTGTGATCTATTTCATCGCGTACGGACAGCTCGAGGGAAACGTTCTTGGCCCGTTGGTCTTTCGCCGCACGGTTCACGTCAACCCGCTGGTGGTCATCTTGTCCGTCCTCTTCCTGGGAGAAATGGGGGGCATCGTCGGCGCCATCATCGCGGTTCCCGTGGTCGCCGCCCTCCAGGTCATCGTGCGCGAGGTGCTGCGCGTCCGACGCCAACGACTGAAGGTCCAACGCGCCGAAAACCGCGCCGCCGCCGAGCCCGGCGATGTTTGAGCACCGGCGCCTCGCCGGCTTGATGGTGGTGTTTTTGGCCGCATGGCCCACGCCTGCCGCGGCCAAACTTGTCATCGACCATGTCGTCGTACGCGGAGCAACCAAAGTCACGGAGCGGGTGCTGACTACGCGCATGCACCTGTACCCGGGCGATCCGGTGGACTTCGCCGTGCTTCACGCGGCCGAGCAACGTTTGATGGAAAGTGATCTATTCAGCAGCGTGCGCGTGTTTATCGAGCTGCCAATAGCGGAGGCATTGCGGCGCATATATCTCGACGACAGCACCTACGCGGTCGAGGTTGTGGTGGAGGCTGTCGGCAAGCTCACCTGGTTTGCCTTTCCCACAGCCAGCTTCGGCAGTGGCGATTGGGCCGGCGGTTTCGCCTACGCGAATCAGAACGTCCTCGGTCACGATGTGCACCTCATCGGCGCGGCGCAGATCGGCCAGTCCCGAAGTTACGGCATCATCGAGTACACCGACCCCCTGGTCGAAGGCGCCCCGCTCACCTACTCGTTGAATGCGGTGTACCGGCCCGAACAGATCCGCTTCTTTGCGAACCACAGCTTGGTGATGCTGGTGCCGACCACCGTGGCTGGGGGCAGCGGCCAGATCGGCTGGGTGCTGTCCCCGCACTCGCGCGCGCTCCTCAGGTTGTCGGCCCGCCACCTGACGGTTGGTACTGCGCAGGTGTGGTGCGAGCCTGCGCTGCCCTACAATCCACGCGGCGGCCGCATTTTTCTCGCGGAGTTCCTGTTGCAGTACGACGACACGCACGCTGAGGAGGGGATCCGGCGTGGCATTCGCTTGCTGCTAAAGAATGAGGTGTCCGATCGCTATTGGGGCTCGGACTTCGACTATTCCAGGTTTGAGACGCGGGTAGAGCTGTACGGCCACTACCGGTGGAACTATCCCTCTCTCAATCTAGCCACCATCCTCGACTACCCAACCTCGGATCACGGGGTTCCCGTGACGGAGGTAGTCCGTGTCGGTGGGGCCAACTTGCGCGGCTATCTCGCCAACGAGTTCCACGGCGACACCCTTGTCAGCGCGCAGGCCGAGGATCAGGCGGTGCTTCTCCATTTGCGGGTTCCCTGGACACAGGTGCTGTTCAACGTCGCGGCGGCGGCGTTCGTCGATGCAGCGACCCTGCTCGAGCGTCACCCGGGCGGCACCACGGTCCCGCCGCCCGACGTTGTTGCCCCCCCGGTGCGCTCCAAGCTCAAGGACATCCACGCCAGCTTTGGCGGTGGGGTGCGCGTCATTCTACCGGGGGTGGCGATCCCGGCCTTCAAAGTCGACGTAGGCTATGGCATCGACATGCACAGCCTGGCCGTGACAATCTCGGTCGCGGGCGGCGGGATGTAACCACGCGCATGACTGGTGTTCGGCTCTCCCTCGCCTGCGTGATCCTGGTTTGTGGGGTGGCATGGCCCGCTCCTGCCGGGGCCCGACTTGTGGTTGACCACATCGTCGCACGCGGCACAACCGCGGTCACCATTCGGGTGCTGGCAACCCGCATGCACATGTACCCCGGGGACACGGTGGACTTGGCGGTACTCAAAGCGGCCGAACAACGCCTTATCGAGAGTGATTTGTTCAGCAGCGTACATGTGTTTGTCGACCTGCCCACGCCGGAGGCGGTGCGACGCATGTATCTGGATAAAAGCACCTACCCGGTCGAAGTGGTGGTGGAGGCCGTGGGCAAGCAGCCGTGGATCGCCTTTCCCACGGCCAGCTTCGGCAGTGGCGATTGGGCCGGCGGCGCTGTCTACCTGAACCAGAACCTCATTGGCCGCGACGTGCAGCTTGTGGGCGCGGGGCAGATCGGCCAGTCCCGAAGCTACGTTTTCGTCGAGTATCGCGATCCTCTCGTGGTAGGCGCCCCGCTCACCTACTCGCTGAGCGGACTCTACCGGTACGAGCAGATCCGCTTCTTTGTCAACCACAGCCTCGTCCAGCAGGTGCCAACTAGTGTGGCTGGTGGCGACGGCCAGTTCGGCTGGGTGCTGTCCCCTCACACCCGGGCGTCGCTTGGCTTGTCGGCTCGCTACCAGACGGTGGGTTCCCCCCAATGGTGCGCGACTGAACTGCCCTACAATCCCCACAGCGGCCGCATTTTCCTGCTGCAGTTTCAGCTCCAGTACGATGACACACGCGCCGAGGAGGGGCTCCGGCGTGGCACTCGTCTGTTCCTCAAGAACGAGGTGTCCGACCGATACTGGGGTTCGGACTTCGACTACTTCAAGTTTGAGATGCGTGTGGACCTGTACGGTCGCTACCGGTGGAATTACCCGTCTCTCATCCTGGACGGGGTTTTCGATTACCCCACCTCGGACCGAGGGGTTCCCGTGACGGAGCTGATTCGTATTGGCGGGAGCAACCTGCGCGGCTACCTCACCAACGAGTTCCACGGCGACACCCTGGTCAGCGCGCAGGCCGAGGATCAGGCGGTGCTCCTCCATCTGCGGCTTCCCTGGACACAGGTGCGCTTCAACGTCGCGGCAGCGATCTTCGTTGATGCTGCGACCCTGCTCGAGCGCCACCCCGGCGGCACCACGGCCCCGCCGCCCGACATTGGTGCCCCCCCGGTGCGCTCCAAGCTCCAGGACATCCACGCCAGCTTTGGCGGCGGAGTGCGCGTAATCTTGCCGGGAGTGGTAATCCCGGCCTTGAAGGTCGACGTAGGCTATGGCATCGACGTGCATAGCGTGGCCATGACGATCTCGATCGCGGGCGGCGGGATGTAGCTTCGCACGCCGAGGGGGTGCGGGTGGTGGGTTGCCTGCTATGCTTGACACTTGATGGGTCGGGTTTGGCGTGCGCTTGGGTTTGTACTCGTGTTGAGCGCCAGGCCGGCGCTCGGCGGCGAATGCACGGTCGCTCTGGTCGGCGGGGAACCTGTGCTGCAGCACCTGAATGCAGAAGCCCGTCTCCGCTTCATTCACGAACGCTTGCGCATCGATGCTCGCCATGCCCGCATGTGGAGTTACTCTTGGGGAGCAATCTATTCGGCCCTCACCATCGGACAATTGGTCGCCGCGCCTCTGGTGTCCCACGCGTCGGGGCTGGATCTATACGTGGGCGGCGGCTCTGCACTGATTGGTGTTGTTCCGCTGGTCGTCACACCGCTCAAGGTCATGGGTGATGAAAAGCGCCTCGACGAACTTGAGGCCGAGATTCTGCAAGAGGATCCCTGCGTCGCGCTTGCCCGGGCAGAGGAATTGTTGAACAGAGACGCAGCGAATGAAGCTCAGGGGCGGAGTTTGCTCTTTCATGGCGGCAACGTCGTCGTCAACGCCGCTATCTTCCTTGTCATCGGTGCTGGATTTGGCCATTGGACCAGTGCGACCATCAGCTTGCTGACCGGCATTGCGACCGGGGAAGTTATGATCTTCACTCAGCCGGTCGGCGCTGTCGCGGCATTGCGCCTGTACCGTCGCGGTGACCTTGGTTCCCCATCAGCCGGGGTTCGCATTGGAATTGCGCCCTTGATAGTCAAGCACGGATCGGGCGTGGTGATGGCCCTGACTTTCTAGGGATGATTCTGGTGACCTGGGCGGGTTACCGCTTTTCGATCGGCCGTATGGAGGGCCTTGCCCCCGAGGTCAAGGACTGGCTGCACATTCTTCCGCCGGTGGCAGAACGCGTGGGTCTCGACGGGCTGGTGCTGCGTGCTACGCTGCCCATCCCCGAGCTGTTCCATGGACTCCGGTTCCTGGCGGCGCACGATGCCGCCGGGCACGACGCCTATTTGTTCGGCAAGGTCGCCGAGCATGGCTTCGTCGCCTTCTACCCCATTGCCTTTCTGGTCAAGACGCCACTGACATTCTGCGGCCTGGCGAATCGAAGTGGGATTCCCACCGTCAGCTATACTAGGCCCTCATGTTCAAACGCATCGCGCACATTTGTCTGAACGTACGAAATCTCCAGCAGTCGCTGGACTTCTACACGCGACTGGGGCTGGTTCCCGTATTTCGCTTCACGCGCAAAGGCGCGCTCTTCGGCGTCTACCTCAAGCTCGCCGACTCGGCCTTCATCGAGCTATTCGAGGATGCGAAGCTGGAAAAGCCAGTGAACACCGGCCTCGTCCACTTCTGCCTGGAGACCGAGGATCTGGACCGCCTGATGGCTGACTTGCAAACGCGCGGCATCGCATTCACCGAGAAGAAACTCGGGTGCGACCATACCTGGCAGATCTGGCTCACGGACCCTGACGGCAACGCCTTCGAAGTCCATCACTACACGCCGGGGAGTATGCAGTTCACCGGCGGCACGGTGGAAGCGGATTGGTAACT
>PMJE01000549.1 GCA_003157315.1 Myxococcales bacterium
GCGAGAAGCCGCGCTGGTACTCGGCCTGGGCGCCGGAATGGCTCAAGCGCGTACTGCGAACCGCGTGGCGCGACCGAATCACCGAGAATGAACTGATCGCGGAGCTGGACGCGGCCCTTCACCTGCCCGGCATCAGCAACGCCTGGACCATGCCCATCAAAGGCCGCCTGGACATGCTGTCCACCGGTATCCGCACGCCCATCGGCATCAAGGTCAGCGGCGCGGATCTGGGCGTGATTCAGAAGATCGGACTGGAGGTCGAGTCTGCCATCCAGAAGATGCCCGAGACGCGCAGCGTGTTCGCCGAACGGGTGGCGGGCGGCTACTTCCTCGATTTCGTACTCGATCGCGACAAGCTGNNGGCCTGTCCGTCGACGACGCCAACCTGATGGTGATGACAGCGGTGGGGGGCGACAATCAGACCACCACCATTGAAGGCCGGCAGCGCTACGGCGTAAACGTGCGCTACGCCCGCGACTTCCGCGAAGACGTCGATGCGCTCAAACGGGTGTTGCTGCCCTTGCCTGGGGGCCAAGGCCAGATCCCGATGGCCGAGATCGCGGAGGTCAAGCTGGTCGAAGGGCCGTCCATGATCCGCGACGAGAACGGACTGCTGACGGGCTACGTATACGTCGATTTCGATACCTCGAAGATCGACGTTGGCCGCTACGTGGAGCGCGCCAAGCAGGCAGTGATCGCCGGGCTGAAGCTGCCCACCGGCTACGCCCTGTCATGGAGTGGGCAATACGAGAACATGCTGCGGGTGAAGGAGAGGCTGAAGATCATTGTTCCCATCACGCTGGTGCTGATTTTTGGTCTGCTGTACCTGAATACGAAATCCAGCTTCAAGGCCGGTGTGGTCATGCTGGCTGTGCCCTTCTCGGCGGTGGGGGCCATATGGCTGCTCTATATTCTCGGGTACAACGTCTCCATTGCCGTCTGGGTCGGCATGATCGCGCTNNCTGCGCACCACCGGCGATCTGGTCGAGGCGATCATCCACGGCGCGGTCAAGCGCGTGCGGCCCAAGGCCATGACTGTGTCTGCTGCCTTCATCGGGCTTCTCCCCATCATGTGGTCCACCGGCACCGGGGCCGACTTGATGAAGCGGATCGCCGCGCCGATGGTCGGCGGCCTGGTCACGTCATTCGCGATGGAGTTGATGGTGTACCCGGCGGTCTACTACCTGTGGCGGCGCAAGGAAGTCGCCCCCGGCCCAGCCACGGTGGGAGCGTACGGGGTGGATCAAAGTTAACTATTTCGCTAGCCAGCTAGTTGCACACGCCGATTTCCGAGATGGTGGTTTCCACCACGAAGTCGGACCCAGTCACGTGGCGCTCGGCAAAGAAGATGTGCATCGGGTAGACTGTGCCCTTGCTCAGGCCGAGGGTGGCAGCCTGGCCGTCCAGATCCACGGTCTGGCTTTCAGCCGAGTGGACGCCGCCCAGATCGATGGCCAGCCTGCGGTTGATGAACACCCAAACGTCGTCATCTCCGGTGAAGGTGAACGTTTCGCCGCCTTGGTAGCGGAAGCTGGTGACCACCTCGGCGGTGAAGTGATAGTTGTGCGGATCGCCTTCGTTGCCGAAGAGCTGATTGTCGATAGGGAAGAAGGACAGGTTCTGGTAGTTCCAGACGGCTGTGTTGCTCGAGGACGGCGAAAGCGGAAGCGTGATGGTGGTGGTGAGGTTCACACCAGGAACGTCGCGATACCACTCGGCGAAGCTGGTTGGGCCGCTGACCGTAACGGTGGCACCGGTGTGGGCGTAGACCGGCTTGTCGTCAGGTCCCAAATCGAAAGCAACGATGCCGCGGTCGTCGACAGTATTCATCGGCTCCATGTCGGCAAAGCTGGTGTGGAAGTCGCGAATCGTCGCGGTGAGCGCCGGCTGCTTGGGCTGGGGGGCATCGCACGCGCCCCATAGGTTGTCGGTGCAGGTGCGGGTACCGCTGCCGCAGGTGCTAGTGCATGTCTCGACCACGGGCGCGACCTCACAGGTTCCCTTCTTTTCATTCTCACAGAGCTGAGTTCCCTGGCCGCAGTTGTTGCTGCACGCTAGCCGCGTGCTGGGAACGATGCACGCCTTCCACTGACTATCCTGGCATTCCTGCGTTCCCTCGCCGCACACGCCCTGGCACGATCGCGTGGTGATGGGTACCTCGCAGCTCTGCCAGGCGCCCTGGTAGCAAGTTTGCAGGCCCTCGCCACAAGTGGCCGAACACGGGCGGGTCTCGCCTGCCTTTCCACAGCTTTCGACGCGCAAACCATGAGAAGCATCACAGGCAGCCACGCTGATCGCGGCCGCAGCCAGCCAAATATGGACAGTCTTCATAGTCATCTAGGATACCCCCAGCCGGTCCAAGAGACTATCATGTCAAATAGCGTGTCCTTTTTCTGTGCAAGAAGACGGCCTTTGATGTGACCTTCATCACAGGTACACTTACAAATTCCATAGGCCGCGGACACGCCAAGGAGCCACGCATGAAATCACTGCGCGACGGAAGAGTTGTTTGTCTCCTGCTCGTCGTTGCATCCGTGGGGGCAGCCTCTTGCGGCAATGATTCCTCAGGCAAGGTGAATCCGGGCGACGCTGGCACGACTGGCGGCACGTCTGCTACGTCTGCGCCCAAGGGCGGCGCTGGGGCCGGAGGCGCGCACTCTGGTGGCACGACCGGCGCAACCGCGGGCGCAAGCGGCGGGGTGGCCACGGCTGCAGGCGGCGCTTCAGGCAGCGTTAGCTCCGGTGGGCGAGGCAGCGTGGGGGTTGGCGGATCGAGCAGCGGAGGCGCGGGTTCTGGCGGTTCAGCCGGAGGAACGTCGGGCTCTGGCGGTTCAGCCGGAGGAACGTCGGGCTCTGGCGGTTCAGCCGGAGGAACGTCGGGTTCTGGCGGTTCAGCCGGTGGAATCTCGGGCTCGGGCGGCTCAGCCGGTGGAACCTCGGGCTCGGGCGGCGCGACCGTTTCTCTGGGCGGAAGCACGGCCGTGGATGCGGGCGCTTCAGCCCCA